>CBFGYO010000132.1:0-11402 GCA_965652975.1 uncultured Chitinophagaceae bacterium
AGTATTGGATATAATCACTGTAGTCAAGTCCATAGTTACCAAAGCCTCCAGGGATGTTCGGGCCATAAGCACGGATGCTGGATCCTTTGTTTGTAAATTTCATATACTCAAAACCAGCAACCGCGTTCAGGTTCAGGTTTGTTCCAATCTTTTTATTGAAGTTTAATGTGTGAGTAAACTGCTGTGTAGTCAATTCATTATTGCCAACCGCTGCCCAACCCTTGCCGGAGATATCCTGAAGGTTGATGTACTGTTGGATGGAAGTACGACGGGAACCAGTACTGTAATTGATACTATAAAGGAAACGATACTCAAGGGCACTACTGAATTTATAATAAGGAGAAATGCTACCCATGATGGTCGTCACCTTTGAACGATCGTCGTACGATTCCTGCATTGCCAATGGGTTGATGGTAGTACCCGCTTTAATATTAAGTGTACCATCTGTTTTTCTCAAACCTTCGGTTGGGTTCCATTGTAGTGCCTGGCCAATAAGACTGCCGGATGCTCCTGCAGTATTGGTAACCGGCGCAATGTCTTCTACATATTGGCTGGGTATGATATTAAAGTCAATCCCCAGTTTTTTGCTATCAAGAAGTTTATAGTTACCTGTAAAGCTTGCTACATATTTAGTAAATCCTGTCTTTTTAATAATACCTTCCTGGTCGAGTACGCCAACAGAGAAACGATAACGTGCGTTATCAGTTCCGCCGCTAACACCTACATTATAACTTTGCTGCAAACCGCTTTGCAATATTTCATCCATTGCATCCACGTTACCCCCAAGGTCATTAGAAGCACTTACGCCGTAATAGGTCAAAGCAGCTCTATACTGGGCAGCATCTAGAACCTCAATCTTGCGCATCATTTTAGAGATACCGACAGAAGCGTTGAATTCAATCTTTGGTGGACCAACCTGGCCCTTTTTTGTAGTAATCAGGATTACTCCATATGCTGCACGTGTACCATATATTGCAGTAGCTGATGCGTCTTTCAATACATCAATGGAGCTAATGTCGTATGTATTAATAAAGTTGAGGGGGTTACCACCTGGTGTTACACCAAGGTTTTGCGCATCCAGTCCGGGGCGGGCTGAACGGCCGTCGAGCGGTACTCCGTCCACAACGTAGAGCGGCTGACCCGAACCCGTCAGGGCCGAGTTACCACGGATCTTCACCGTAGTAGCACCGCCTGGCTGACCAGAGTTGTTCAAAACCTGTACGCCGGCAACCTTACCCTGGATCAATTGATCCGGTGCTGAGTAGTTACCTTTATTAAAATCTTTTTCCTTGACGGTGGTGATAGCACCCGTAAGGTCTCTTCGCCTGGCAGTACCATAACCGGTAACTACCACTTCATTCAGATTGGAACCGGCATTGGGAACAAATGCAATATCCACAGAAGTTTTTCCCTCGATTGAAATCTCCTGGGTTTCATATCCCACAGAAGAAACAATTAAAGAGGTAACTCCCGCAGGTACCGTAATACTGTACGTACCATCGGCCCTCGTGGAGGTTCCGGTACGCGTACCCTTTGCCTGGATAGTTGCTCCAACTACCGGCGAGCCATCTTTCGAATCAGTGATTTTGCCTGTAACAGTTTTGTCCTGGGCGTAGACTGCTGAATGCAGGACAAAAGAGAATACGGTGCATAGCAGAGCAGAAAACAAAGTTTTTGCAGACATAAGCAATCGTTTTTAATTATTAGCGGTGTTAACTGTCCAACCTTTATAGTACCTCCCGGCACTATAATATATACAATGAATAATCGTAGATAAGGCGTCCTTGGTGGCGGGCAATTCAAAAAAAGTCCCGCATAAACCTGCAATCAGGAAATAACATCCAGCAATACAAAAGGTTAATATTTCCTAAAAGCCTTATAAATTTAAACTTAATTATGTGTAACTAAAACACTTGTGCAAAGATTTGTACACCTGCTAATCGCCGCAAACATTTCCGCAAATGTTTTCGGTGGATAAATAAGCGACAAACAAACGAAAATTTTGCACCCGCCGCTTGAAAAAAATCTCTTCCTGATCCATTAATACTCAACGCATTCTCTTAAATATCTAACATCCAGGGTCAGGTTATCTTCGTACTCTTCCTTTTATGCTGTTTTTTTAACCCGTAGAGCTTTCCCGGACGGTGGGAAAGATTGGTTTCCATCTCATTCAGGTCCTGAAGCCAGTCTTTGGCCGCTATTTTCTTCCTGAAATTCCGGCGATCCAGCTTTATTCCCAGGATTGCTTCATACACTTCCTGCAATTCACGAAGTGAGAATTTATCCTGCAACAGGTTAAAAGCTACAGGGTTTTCCATGATCTGGTTGCGCAATTGCTCGAGACAGGTATTTAAAATCAGTAAATGGTCGAAGGCCATTTTTTTTACATCATTCACCGAATGCCAGTGAAGATCGTTATGATCAAGACGAAGATTGTGATGTGTAATATCAATCAGTGAATAATAAGCAGTAGTAACAACCCTACCTGAAGGGTGTCTACCAATGCTGCCGAAGGTGTGCACCTGCTCCAGGTACACATCATCCATACCCGTTCGATTCTTCAATACCCGGTACGGTGCACTATCCAGGTCCTCATCTGGTCGAACAAGGTCGCCCAATAAAGAGTAGAGACCCGAAAATTCCTCCAGGTCGGATTTGATCAGCAGTACTTTCAATTCTTTGTTGTCGTAGCCAAAAATCACACAATCCACCGACAAGGCGATATTGAAGTAGTCGAGGTGGCTGATCTTTTCCAGCTCCGCTGTCTTAAGCTGCAATGCTTTTTCCATGCAATTGGAAATTTATTAAGTTCCTAAGGAATCACCAATTTGACCGGTATTGTTTTCTGATTGGTTGCAACCCGGAGTAAATAAGTACCGGCGGGCAAATTATTGATTTTATCAGTAAGTGAAATGCGATGTTTTCCCCGCGGCGTCATACCGGAATACACCGTTGCTACCTGTTGCCCGCTGATATTTACCATATCGATCACTACTTTACCGGCCGCAGGCAATTCGAGCTCGAGCATCGATGCAATGGAAACCGGGTTGGGAAATACGGCTGCGGTTAATTCATTTACAGGATCAGGTACCGTAGCAATAGGTGTGACAACTGCATTCACGAGATTCCGGTTGAGATAAATATGAAATTCTCCTGGCTGTAGCGTAATGGTCTGATCTGTGCCGGTAGCTGTGATCGTTGCCCCTTTCAGGTAGTCGTACCAAGTACCCGCTGTGGGAAAAGTAAAGGTGCTGTTTTGTTCGGTAACGCTGAAATTACCTACGATGCACAGGTCTGAAGAATCATTTGCACTACGTAAGGTCATCCATTTAAATACACCAGTCATACTATTGGTGATATTGATATTGTTGCCGATAAATATGTCTTTATACCAACCATGAAAACGAAGTTTATTCAAACTTGTATAGATATCGTACAGGCGCTGACGGGTAATTGTTTGTAAATAATCCCATCGAATAGGCTTGGGGTTAGTACGGCAGGCATCACTGATTGTACCGTTTTCACAATAATTGATAGAATAATCATACCCTAATTCGCCAAACTGCCATATCATTTTTGGACCTGGCATTGTAAGCAGAAACGCTGCTGACATTTCAAGTCGTTTCAACGAAGTATTAATGTCACGGGTATTATAACTGCCCGACGAGTTGCCGAAATTGATATTTTTGTACATCATTCGCTCTTCATCATGACTTTCCATATACCCAATAAGATTGGGTTGCGACCAGTTGCGTACTTTATAAATCAGGTGGTCGAAATTGGTATTGGCTGTCCAGCCCATCGCCGCTTCCTGGAAATTTCCCGACGCATTGCCCCACAGCATCATTCCATAATTTGCCAGTTCTATTTCCTCGTTGTTGGCTGCAAAATGTTCAAGTATGACGTAACTGCCAGGAGATATCAGCTGTAGCCCATCATAATATTTTTTCCATAAGGCCACACGTGTAGCATCATAGTTACCCCAATTACTTACTTCTGTTCCGGACGAACAACCTGGTGTAGTGCATGTGTTCACCTGGGTAAATCCTTTGGAAAGGTCGAAACGAAAACCATCAAGTTTATATTCCTTTAACCAATGCTCCACTACGCGCATGAAAAAATATTGCGTGGCTGCACTCTCGTGGTTGAAGTCGTTAAATACATTAAAAGGATGTTTTGCCGTTACATTCAACCACGGATTATTCGCTGCTGGCTGATTGGTTGCCGTATTCCAGTATAGCGCTGCAAGCGGGTTCAATCCAGTAGTATGATTGAGGGCGATATCCATAATTACCGCGATTCCATTCTTATGACAACTGTCAATGAATTGCTTCAATGCGTTCTTTGTTCCATAATATTTATCCGGCGCCAGGAAATAATCCGGGTTATAACCCCAGCTTTTATTTCCTTCAAACTCATTGAATGGCATCACTTCAATTGCGTTCACTCCCATTTTCTTCAGGTATTTCAGGGTGTCGCGCAACGTATTCCAGCTATGCGTGGCAACAAAATCCCGCACCAGCAATTCGTACACAATGAGGTTTCTTTTATCCGGCCGGTTGAAGTTGCTGATGTCCCAATTATATGCAGGAGCTGCAGTTTGTAAAATACTGACGAGACCCGTGGTCATACCAGTCGGATAATCTTTCAAACCAGGATACACGCCCGAAGCTTTTATTTCCGGATCATTCGAAGGATCCAGTATTTTTTCCGCATACGGTTCGCCTACTTTTAATGTTCCATCTACTAGGTACTGGAATGCATATTCAGTACCAGGCGTAAGACCAGATATTCGTAACCACCAATAATTTCCATCAGGAGTTTTGTTCATCACAAAGGAAGATTGCTCCACCCAGTTGCTGCCGGTAAATTCTCCAATCACCGATACACGTGTTTTTCCGGGAGCGTATAATACCAGTACTACCGAAGTGTTGCCTGCTTCATAATTAATACCATCCTTTACGCCCGCTGGCAATGGTGCTATGTTGATGCCTGGCGTAACAAAAAACCGGATCGTATCTTTTTTGATTACTGTGCCATTGTCGGCTTCGGCAACTATCTCATTATTTCCAGCAGTTGTAATTACAGGACTGGCAGAAATAGTTTGTGCCGCAGTTGCAGTTTGAATTACTGTACCATTAAAGTAAAGTTTCATGGTTGACGACTGGCTGGCTATCGCTGTTACAGGAATATTATCACCGGTTACTTTATTCAACGCTTCAGGAAGCGGGTTATACAACGGTTGTAATAATGGTACGGTAAATCGAACTCCCAGGTCGTCGTACACAGGTATGTACATATCGTCGTCATTAGCGTTGCGCTGCACCACCTGGCCATTGCCATTACGAAAGAGTATTGCTATTCTTAAAATTTTTTCGCCAGCTAATACACCAAAATATGCACGGATATTGGTGATATCGAATCGCCATTTATTCCCTCCAAGCGATGTAGCAAGCAACTGCGCGTTGGGTGTATTAAAATTCTGGTTGAATTTTGTGTACTTCCAGTCCTTGGGGTGAGCACTTAAATTGGTAATCAAACCTACGTGCACATACACGTCTGTTACAGGGTTGTAGTTTTGCAAACCCTTGTTGCCTTTGGTAGCGTCGACAGTAATTGAGATATTATCGTTGTCTTTGGGAAATGCAGGTGCCCACGTGAGCAATTGGGCATGTACAGCCTCGAGAATAATTAAATTGACGGTAAGCAGCAGCAATCGTTTCATAAGTAGTGTTTATTGGCAGTCAACAATCCGAAGATACAATAAATATGTACTTCATACACATTGATTGATAAAAGTTAAAAACTAAAAGATAAAAGTGGAAACAACTTTTATCTTTTAGTTTTTAACTCTTATCTCAAATATCGATACATCTTACCTTTACCGTCAACTCCGGTATATGTACGCCAATAACACTACAAAGGAATTGCAAAAGCTTACCACTGAATTGCTTAAGAAATCGGAAAGTGAAAAGTTTTCCAAAAAGGATATCGAAAACCTCCGGTCTGTGCTCCGGTTTCACGAACACCGATATTACATATTAAACGATCCGCTGGTTGCGGATTATGAATATGACCAGCTTTTTAAATCACTGGAAAAAATTGAATCGACAGACCCTTCCCTCATCACCCCGGATTCGCCTACCCAACGAGTGGCAAAGGGTCTGACAAAGGAATTTCCAACGGTACAACACCTTGTGCCGATGCTATCGCTGAGTAATTCTTATAATAATGATGACCTGGTTGATTTTGACAGGAAGGCCCGGGAGTTGACCGGCCTGAAAGAAATTGAATATTGTGTAGAACCCAAGTTCGATGGCGGTAGTATATCACTCATTTATGAAAATGATTTGCTGGTACGGGGAGCCACACGTGGTGATGGTGTGGAGGGCGACCAGATAACCACCAACATTAAACAAATACGCTCGCTGCCACTTTCCGCAAAATTTTCTGATTATGGTTTGCAACAGGTGGAGATAAGGGGTGAAGTACTTATTAATAAAAGCAATTTTGCAAAATATAACCAGCAACTGGTGGACCAGGGTCTTGCACCACTTGCCAATCCACGCAATGCAGCCGCTGGTACTTTACGTATTAAAGACCCGGCAGAAGCCGCGCGGCGAAACCTTGAAGCTTTTGTATACCACGTTAGCTATTTTACCCTGATAAAAGGAAAAAAAATCCCTGAAGAGCTGACTACCCATTCCGGTTCACTCGAAATGCTTTGGCAACTTGGCTTTCGCAGTCCCCAGAAGGAGAAAAAGGTTTTCATAGGCATTCAGAAAGTGATCGAGTATTGTAATGCATTCGAAATTACCCGCGACGATCTTCCTTACGAGGTAGATGGCATGGTAATAAAAGTGAATGATATATCGCTGCAGGATAAAATGGGAATGACCAGTCATCACCCCCGTTGGGCGATCGCATGCAAATTCAAAGCGCGCCAGGCTACAAGCAAATTATTGAATGTGGAATTCCAGGTGGGCCGCACCGGATCGATTACACCGGTGGCGAAAATTCAGCCAGTACCCATTGGGGGAGTCACGGTTTCGTCCATATCCCTTTTTAACGAAGATGTGATTCGTGAAAAAGACTTAAAGATCGGCGATACAGTTCTCGTAGAACGTGCAGGTGATGTGATCCCCTACATTGTGAAGTCGCTGGCAGAAGTACGTACAGGTAGTGAGAAAAAAATAAATTTTCCAAAAACATGTCCCGTTTGCGATAGCAAATTATTCAAAGAAGAGGGCGAAGCTGTGTGGCGTTGTATCAATATCGAATGCCCGGCACAGGTAGTAGAACGAATAATCCATTTTGTAAGCAAGGATGCAATGGATATCCGCGGCTTTGGTGATGCCAATGTGCGCAAATTTTATGAGATCGGTGTACTAAAAGATATACCCGGCATTTATACCCTCGATTTTGACAAGATTGGTAAACTGGAAGGCTTTGGGCAAAAATCCATCGACAACCTGCAATCAGCCATCACTAATTCAAAAAAACAGCCACTTCATCGATTGATATTCGCGCTCGGTATCCGGTTTGTAGGCGAAACCACTGCGAAAACGCTTGCACAGGCAGTAAATCATTTGCTTGACTTCAAAAAATTCTCCGTGGAGGATTTACGCCAACTCGAAGATGTAGGTCCGAAAGTAGCGGGCAGCATCCATCACTTTTTCAGCAATAAAAGCAACATCGAAATGCTGCAGGAGCTGGAGAAGCTCGGGCTGCCGCTGAAAAATCAGAAAAAAGTGCTCGAAAGTAGCGGTAACCTGAACGGATTAAGTTTTTTATTCACGGGTACTTTGCCTACGCTCAAACGAAGTGATGCCGAAGCGATGGTAGAAGGCAATGGCGGGCAGATACTCAGCGGCGTTAGTGCCAGGCTCAATTACCTTGTGGTTGGGGAAGATGCCGGCAGCAAACTTGAAAAAGCAAAGAAGATCAACTCTGTAAAAATTATATCTGAGGCGGAATTTCTGAGTATGATTGGAAAAAAATAATCATCAACAAAGCGATAATTAGACTAACTTAGTAGTAGTTCATTTCAGCGCTGATAACCCTCACGTACCATCGTTATACACTGCATCCGATCCTGGCTAAAAATGTAAGGATATGATTAAGAAATTAGCCGGAGAAGTCTGGAAACCGCTGGAGTTTCCCGGATGGAGGCAACTCCGTAACAGGTATGCTATATCCAGCCAGGGCCGCATCGCCAGTTATAAAACCGACATGCTAAAAGATGGAAAAATCCTGGAAGGCTCACTTACTACTGGCTACCGCACGCTCAACCTGCATCGACCCACCAATAAAGGCACTCTCTACATCCATCGTGAAATGGCGAAAATATTTTTAAAAAAATCATCCCCCCTTCAGAAGTATGTCATTCATGTAAACCACAACAAACTTGATAATAAGATCAAAAACCTCAAATGGGCTACGCTTGAGCAAATGATCGACCACCAGCAGGACAGTCCCGCAAAAAAAGCTTATAAAGTAAAGCAGGCAAATCGCACCGAAGGACTCAAACTCACCGCACCACAGGTAAGAAAGATCAAAGCAATACTTCATAGCAGAAAAAGATCGATTACTATTCGGCAGTTGGCCGAACAATTTGGCGTAAGCGAAATGACAATGTACAGGATTAAGAGTGGAGAGAACTGGGGAAGGGTATAATTCAGATAAAAGTTAAAAGATAAAAGTGTGTTTATTCGGCGTGTCCGCGCCAGAACACATTTTTATCTTTTCTGATTCTTAGCGAGCTTTGTGTGAAACTTTGAACCTCATTTATGAAAAGATCCCTGCTCTTTATCCTGTTATTCCCTTTTTCTTCAATAATCCACTCACAACAAAATCAAATCAAAAATCTTGTATTCGAAGGTGCTGGAATGCGTGGCATAGCGTATTGTGGTATTTTAAATGAGCTCGAATCAAGAGGATTGATGCAACACATAGAAAAAGTTGGCGGCACATCGGCAGGAGCGCTAATGGCATTGACTGTATCATTAGGATATAATGCAGAAGAAATCCGCGAAATCATCGGCACTACAAATTTTAAAAAGTTGAACGATGGTCGCTATTTTTTTATCGGGGGCATTAACCGTGTAAACAAACAATACGGCTGGTACCGTGGCGAACGCCTGGAAAAATGGATTACCTCCATTATAAGTAAGAAGACAGGCAATCCGGATATCACCTTTGAACAACTTGTGCAACGAGGTTATAAAGGTCTCTATGTAACCGGCTCATGCCTGAACAGGCAAAGTCTTATCATTTTTTCACATGAAACCTATCCGAAAATGAAAATCTGTGATGCAATTCGCATTTCCATGACCATTCCCCTGTACTTCAAACCGGTATTTATCGATAAAGATGGAAAAAGATATAAGAAAACTGAGCAGGCATCAACTCTCGATGTAATGGTGGATGGAGGCATAACCGGCAATTTCCCGATACACCTGTTTGACAGCGCAGGCTATGTAAATATGTCAACGCTTGGATTTCGTATCGATACAAAGCAACAGATTGAAAATGACAAAGGCGATAAAACCCTGGCAGCAAGACCCATTGGTAATTTTAATGAATTCCTGACTGCATTCTATACGATGACGCTTGAGAATCTCAACCGTCAGTCCCTAACAAACAGCGATTGGCAACGAACAGTATCTATAAGCGACGGCAACATTAGTCCGCGTATACGAAAGCTCAACAAAAAAGAAATAGAAGTGCTTATTGCAAACGGCAGCCAGGCGATGAAAACTTACTTAAATTGAGTACCCAAATTTGAAATATGCTACAGGTTGCAACATTAAAATTCCTGAAAGGACTAAAGAAAAATAATAATAAACCCTGGTTTGATGCTCACCGCGATAATTATGACAATGCGCGTAAGGATTTCGAAATTTTTATCCAGGCAGTTATCGACGCACATAGTAAGAAGGACCCGGATCTTAAAAATCTTACGGCAAAAAACTGTCTCTTCCGCATCAACCGTGACGTGCGATTTGCAAAAGACAAATCACCATACAAGAAAAATTTTGCAGCGAGCATGGACAAGGGCGGAAAAAAATCGGGACTGGCAGGTTATTACTTTCATCTTGAACCCGGCAATAGTTTTATGGGTGCCGGCATTTGGCAACCCGAACCTTCATCACTGAAAAATATCAGGCAGGAGATCGATTACAATGCTGATGAGTTCCATAAAATTATTAACAGCACTAAATTCAAAAAAACATTCAAAGGGCTCTATACCGGTGAAGATGTGCAGTTAAAAAAAATACCCCATGGTTTTGAAAAAGATAATCCCGCCGCCGAGTACCTGAAATTTAAAAGCTGGATGGTATTACAGGAACTAACAGACGAAGAAATACTATCAAATACTTTATTGAAAAAAACACTTGATGCGTTTGCATTGGCGCAACCGTTTATTAAATTCCTTAATCGACCCTTAGAATAGCTGCGAGCCTCGAGCCTCGAGCTGCGAGCTCTGTGTTCTTGCTCGTAGCTCGAAGCTCGTCGCTCCCAGCTTTCTCTTTTTCACAATTTCACAACTATATTAAACGTTATATGTCCACTGCTTCACAACAGCAGGCATCATCCTTGTTCCTATTGAAGAAAATAACTGTACTATGAAAAAAAATCTACCCTTCGTACTTTTACTTGCGTTTTTTACGACTATCGTTTCCTGTGGAAGGAAAAATTATGTCGCCTCCAATTTTGAAGAAAAAACACTTGATCATAAAACAGTCGCTATCGTTCCGGCTGAAATGATCTTTACTGGCAAACAACCGAAGAATCTTACGCCGGAAGATATTGCCAAAATGGAGGAGCAGGAAAGTAAAGACTTTCAGTATGCCCTTTATAATAGCATACTCGCACACGCTAATTCGCGCAAGTATTTCACCACTGTAAATTTCCAGGATATCAGCACTACGTTGAAGCGTCTTGGTGATAAGCAAATCGGGATCCGTAATAGCTGGACCATGGACGATAAGGAGCTTGCAGAAATATTGGGCGTGGATGCCGTGATTAAAATGCGTATCCAGAAACAACGGTATATGAGTGATGGTGCTTCCTATGGCATTGATGCAGCACGAAGCATTATCAACAATACCGGCCTGGGTACTCGTATACCAATCCCTTCCAACGTGGGCAAAACAAATGATATCTATGCATCCTGTAACCTGGTAAGTAACAACCAGACCTTATGGAATGATCACTACAAAAGAGCGGCAGACTGGAATTCGCCTTCCAATGTGATCATTGAAGGAATTACGGATAATTTTGGGAGGAATTTTCCTTACAAGAGAAGAAGATAAAAGATAAAAACTAAAAGATAAAAGTGGTATTAAGGCGGAATATCCGACCTATAACCACTTTTATCTTTTAGTTTTTATCTTTTA
>CBFGYO010000133.1:0-11304 GCA_965652975.1 uncultured Chitinophagaceae bacterium
TGACAGTTACCTGCAAAATCACATCCCAAATACAGATTTTCATTATGTCACGGCAATACCTACAAAAGCGTTCCGCTCAACAGGAGATAAGCGACGGAGAAGTAAATAAGCAGCCCCGTTACGTCCACAAGAGTAGCCACAAATGGGGTAGAGGAAGCTGCGGGGTCAGCGCCAAGTCGTTTCAAAATCAGCGGTAGCATGGAGCCCATCAGGGAGCCCCACAATACGATGCCAATAAGGGAAAATCCCACGGTAAATGCTATACGCAAATAATGTATGCCGAATGTATCGGGAGAAAGCAGGTGCCAGACTGAGATGACAGAAATTCCTATCAGGCAAAGGGTGAGCCCAAGCAGGAAGCCGGAAACAATTTCCCTGCGCATAATTCGCCACCAGTCGGCAATTGTTACTTCACTCAAGGCCATTGCCTGTATGATGAGTGTGGATGCCTGTGAGCCACTGTTTCCACCACTCGAAATAATAAGCGGAATAAAGGTCGCAAGGATCACCACTTTTGCGATCTCATCCTGGAACTGTTGCATGGCGCTAATGGTGATCAATTCACCAAAAAAAAGAATGATCAGCCAAATAATCCTTTTCTTGAAAAGCCTGAAGATGGGCATCTCGATATAAGGTTCCTGCAAAGCCGAAGTACCACCCATTTTTTGCATGTCTTCACTGAATTCTTCTTCAGCCACCCAAAGAATATCATCAATGGTAACGATGCCCAGCAATTTATTGCTGTTGCTTACTACTGGCAATGCAACGCGGTTATTCATTTTGAACGAATCGCTTGCCATTTCCTGGTCGTCGAATGCGTTGAGGGACACTACGCGGTTATCCATCAGGTCCGCTACTTTTTTGTCGGGTGGGTTGAGAATGAAATCACGTATGCGAATATCATCCAGTAGTTCGCCCTTGTCATTGATCACGTAAATGACGTTGATCGTTTCACTGTCCTTGCCATATTTACGGATGGTAGCAAATACTTCTTCGATCGTATTACCCGGGTACACGTACACGTAATCGGGCGTCATCAAACGTCCAATACTGTTTTCAGGATATCCAAGGAGCGACAATGTAATCTTCCTTTCATCGGGATCAAGCAATTTTATTAATTCGCGCACCACATTGCTTGGTAGCTCTTCGAGAAAATCGGTACGGTCATCTGCAGGCAGCTCGTTAAGTAACGACGCGGTAGTATTGGCCGGCAGGTCATGGATAATGCGCTTTTGTATAGAAAGATCAAGGATCTTGAATACGCTGGCTGCCCGGTGCACCGACATATTTGCGATGATCTGGCTTTCATAATCGGGGAAGTCGTAAACCAGTTCAGCGACATCACTGATGTTCTGATGGTTCAGGAAATCCCTGATCTGGAGTTTGTCTTCTGTTTGTATTACAGCTTCAAACTGTTCTTTTATTGTGTGTTGTTCGAGCTCTAAAGACATGCGCAAATTTATATAATAGATAAAAGATAATAGATAAAAGATAAAAGTGCCTTATGCTGTGACTTTTCTCTATTTTGCACGCTTATTCCAATTGAAAACCGCAATGAGTAATGTAGGTTTCTCCACTTAATTAACTTTTATCTTTTAGTTTTTATCTTTTATCTTTTTTCAAGTGATAATTCCATCCTTATACATCGCTTCCTCAAAAAACAGGGGCCGAGGAGTGTTTAGCAGTGAATCGATAGCTGCAGGAACGGTAATAGAAGTGGCGCCGGTGATCGTAATGAGCAGCGAGGAGCGGAAGCTGTTGGATCAAACTTTACTGCACGATTATATTTTTGAATGGGGCGATGCTAAAGACCGATGCTGCATGGCCCTGGGATATGTGCCTATTTATAACCATTCCTACGATTCCAATTGCGAATACGAGATGGATTTCGAAGCTCAATTGATAAGGGTGAAAACCGTTAAACAGGTCAACAAAGGGGATGAGCTATTTATCAATTACAATGGAGATTGGGATGATACCACCCCATTATGGTTCGAAGCCAAATGACCAAACCCCTTCTTTTATAAAGTTCAATGGGAGACACCACCAGATAGGTGTGGCGTAGATCTTTGAATTTACACTCGTTATTACAAACACCATTTCCACACCTGATAGCTATCGGCCTCCACATTTTCACAGCGCTCTAAATCAGGGATATTGGTAGGTAATAAAGTAATCTGTATACAATCCGAACGGCCTACTAATAGTATCTTCCTACATTCTCAAATGATAAGTAAAAATTTAAAAGTGATGAAATTATTACCTCTTGGGCTGTTCATGTTAATGATAAGCGTGCAGCATGCCCATGCACAAACAAAACCCGACAGTTCTTTATTAAGAACTTACCCGAAAGCGCAACAGGAAATCATAAACCTTTCTAAGCAGAAATGGCAGTGGATGGCAGAAAAGAATGTTGATAAACTGGCTACACTCTTTCACGACAAGTCGAAATTTGTGCATATGAGTGGCACATGGAAAAAGAAAGAAGAATTGGATATTATCAAGACCGGAAGTATCTGGTACAAGAAGGCAGATATTTACGATGCCGCGGTAGAAATAGTTGACGATAATGCCATTATTTGGACGCGCCTTAAGTTAACGTCTGAAGTTCGGGGCAGCGATGCAATAGTTGACTTTACGGTAACAGAAGTGTATAAAAAAGAACAAAACGAATGGAAACTGTTAGCGTTGACGTTTAGTAGCGTTAGGGAACCCCATCAAATACGACATTAGGAGAATTTGTTTAGTCAGCCTACTATTATAATGCTTCGTTTTTAAGGCTGAGACACTACCGAAATTTAAGAAAAGCAAACAGTAAAAATTCTCAACCAATGGCTGAATTTTGATTTACCATTACTGAGATTAATTTTCACACCCGATAGCTATCGGGTTCCACTTTTGTTATTGAAAGGTAATCTGCCCCCTTATTTCACCTGCTGGATAAGCAGCCGTGCGAATAAGGATATAATACTGCCCATTCAATACATTTTCTTCCTTTACAGAAATATTATCTACCAGCAGGTTACCCGAGATGGTACCTGACGTGGTAAGGCCTGTAAGCGGGATAACCTGGAATGGGGTGGTGGGACTAACACCATAACCAACTGGAGCCAGACCATACAGGCCAACGCCCGTAGGAGTGCCGGACAAGCCGGAATAGGTGAGTTTATAGTTGAGAAGTTTGTCTGTTCTTATATAAGAAACGTCCATGGAACCCAGGGCCGGCGATGCGCTTACAGGTACTACCTGTGCGCCACTTACAAGGATGCCACTTTTTGCATAAAGGTTCCCCTTTTTCGCTTCAGAAGATTTCTCACATGAACCCAGGCTAAGTAATACGGAAAAAAGAAATAAAGGAAATGCAGTTAGTTTGATCAATTTCATGGTTTGCCTGATTTGGGGTAAAAATAAGAACTTTTTGTATTCAACCAAATGATTAGCTACGAGCCGCGAGCCTCGTGCTGCGAGCCAAGACTCCCAGCTCGAAGCTCGAGGCTCGTAGCTCGTGGCTCGGTGCTATTTCAGTTTACTTTTAATTTCCTGCAGCTTCAATAACGCTTCTACCGGCGTAAGCCTGTTGATGTCGGTGCCCTCGAGCAGCGTCCTGATATCTTCGAAGGTTTCGCTGTGTGCGTCAAATATTGATAACTGCAATTTGGGAGTGGTTACTTTTTTGAGAGTTTCTCCAGTTTGTTCGTCCACGTGTTTTGTTTCCAGGTGTTTGAGGATGTCATTCGCCCGGTCTATTAATGAGGGTGGCATACCGGCCATACGTGCTACATGGATACCGAAACTATGAATACTACCACCACGTGCGAGCTTGCGAAGGAATATTATCTTATTGCCTACTTCTTTATTGGTAATATGGTAATTCCGTACGCGCTGCAATTTTTCTTCGAGTTCATTTAGCTCATGATAATGGGTGGCAAATAGCGTTATCGGTTGCTGGGGAGAATTATGTAAATGTTCGGCAATGCTCCATGCAATCGAAATACCATCGTAGGTGGAAGTGCCCCTGCCTATTTCATCGAGCAATACCAGGCTCCTGTCTGTAATGTTATTAATGATGGAAGCGGTTTCATTCATTTCCACCATGAAGGTAGATTCGCCACCACTGAGATTATCCGACGCGCCTACACGCGTAAAGATTTTGTCGGTCACGGGTAATTTGGCTTCCGTTGCGGGCACAAAACTTCCAATATGCGCCATCAAAGTTATTAGCGCCGTTTGTCGCAGCAATGCCGACTTACCACTCATGTTTGGACCTGTGAGGATAATAATCTGCTGGTCGGTTTTATTCAATTCCAGGTCGTTACTGATATATAATTCACCAATAGGAAGGTTTCTTTCGATAACGGGGTGTCGGCCTTCCTTTACCTGCCATTCTTCGCCCTCATGTAACTCCGGTTTTTTGTAATGAAATTGCAATGCATTTTGTGCAAAACAGGTCATGCAGTCAAGTATTGCAACAATATTTCCATTGGTTTGCACCGGCGCGAGGTAATCACCGAGTTCATTTAACAGTTGTTCATATAATTCACTTTCCAGTTTTAGAATTTTTTCCTCGGCCCCCGTAATTTTTTCTTCATAATCTTTTAGTTCAGGTGTAATGTAGCGTTCGGCATTTGCCAGCGTTTGTTTACGCATCCATTCTGTGGGCACTTTGTTCTTGTGCGAATTGGTGACTTCGAGGTAGTAACCAAATACATTGTTGAACCCGATCTTGAGTGAAGAAATTCCCGTCTTCTCGGCTTCCATTTGTTGCAGTTGCGCGAGATAGTTTTTACCACTATGCGCAATATGGCGAAGCTCGTCAAGCTCTTTGCTTACACCACTATTCATCATGCCTCCTTTTACTGCGAGCGCCGGTGGATTGTCTACGATCTCGCTGAATATCTTTGCAGCGATATACGGACAGGGGTTTAATGCATCACCGAGGCGTTTCAAATAATCGCTTGATGATCCCAGGCACATTTCTTTAATGGCCTCTACCTGTTTCAATCCCCTGGCGAGCTGCAATACTTCACGCGGGTTGATTTTTTTCAGGGGAATTTTGGATACCAGCCTTTCGATGTCGCCGCAGTGTTTTATTGCTTGGGATAAGGATTTGCGGAGGTCCGCTCCTTTAATCAGGTATTCAACCAGGTCGAGGCGTTCATTAATCTTATTGATTTCTTTCAGTGGGAAAACAATCCAGCGTTTCATCAGGCGTGCACCCATTGGCGAAACGGTATTGTCAAGCACACTTAATAAAGTCTGGTTGCCCTCAGCATGGCTTTGCACCAATTCCAGATTACGAATGGTAAACCGGTCCATCCACAAAAAATCGTCGCGGTCGATGCGTTGCAGGCTGGATATATGTTGCAGGTTAGGATGTTCGGTATCTTTTAGGTAATGGAGGATGGCTCCCGCAGCGATTAGTCCATATCGCACGTCTTCCACGCCGAAACCTTTGAATGAATGTGTTTGAAAATGTTTTAGTAAAGTATCTTCCGCATAGGTGGAATCGAAGATCCATTCATCCAGTGTGTAACTGTAAATTTTAACTCCAAAATATTCCCTGATCTTTTTTTGATGGTGACGCTGGTATATAATTTCTACCGGCTTAAAGCTTTGCAATAATTTATCTGCATATTCGCGGTCACCTTCGGCTACCAGAAATTCTCCCGTGGATACATCCAGGAAGGCAAGGCCATAAAGATCATCATTAACGTAGTGAATGGCTGCGAGGAAATTGTTGGTATGATGTTCCAGTAATTTATCGTTAACTGCTGTGCCCGGCGTGATCATATCCGTCACTCCTCTTTTTACAATGCCCTTAGCCATCTTGGGGTCTTCGAGTTGGTCGCAGATGGCAACCCTGTAACCAGCTTTTACGAGTTTGTGCAGGTAAGTATCCAATGCATGGTGCGGAAAACCGGCGAGGTCGAGCGATGCTGCAGCGCCATTATTTCTTTTAGTGAGTGTGATTCCTAAAACCTGGGATGCGATAACAGCATCCTGGCCAAATGTTTCGTAAAAATCACCTACCCTGAAAAGGAGAACGGCATCGGGATATTTTTGTTTGATAGCCCTGTGCTGCTGCATCATGGGGGTGTCGGAAATTGTCGTCTTTGCCATCCCGACAAATATAGGGCAAAGCCGGAAGCTTCAGGCTTAGGCAATGTCCACTAAAAACTCACTTTACAGGAGCTTGCCCCCGACAGCTTGCAGCTTCTGATTATCTTTGCCTGATGCGTAAGTTAAGCATGGAAGAACTGGGTCGCAAAACCGTTGATGAATTCAGGCAATCGGAAAAAATACCGGTGATAGTGGTGCTCGAAAACATCCGGAGTGCTTATAATGTTGGCAGTGTATTCCGTACAGCGGATGCTTTTTTGATCGAAGCAATTTATATCATCGGCTATTCTGCCAAACCTCCACATAAAGAGATTAAAAAAACGGCGCTTGGCGCGGAAGAAACCGTAAGCTGGAAATATTTTAAAACTACTGGCGAGGCTATTGCAGCTTTGCGGGAGGAGGAATACAACGTTTATGCCGTAGAGCAGGCCGTAGGAAGTGCAGACCTACAAACGATAAACTACGACGGTAAAACGAAAGTTGCCGTGGTTTTTGGTAATGAAGTGACGGGAGTAGATCAGTCAACCATTCAACTCTGCGATAGCTGCATTGAAATTCCACAACTGGGGATGAAGCATTCACTCAATATTGCAACAGCAGCGGGAGTCGTGTTGTGGGAACTGGTACGTACACGTTTGATATCGCAATCAAGCAATTAAATGCCGGCTTGCACATTTTTTCATAAAGCTTAATTGAAAGAGCAGTTAATACATGCAAACAGTAAAAAGTTACCTGAGTTTAATAAAATTTTCGCACACCATTTTCGCAATGCCCTTTGCATTGATTGGTTTTTTCGTAGGGTGGAGACAAAGGACATTGGAAATGCAATCAGGCGAGGGCGATGAAGGTTTGTGGAGGATACTTATTTTGGTAGTACTGTGTATGGTGTTTGCACGTAGTGCCGCGATGGCCTTCAACAGGTACCTGGATCGGAGTATTGATGCAAAAAATCCAAGGACAGCCGTTAGAGAAATTCCTTCCGGTGTTATTTCTGCACAAAATGCTTTGATGTTTACGTTTGCTTCGTCATTGTTATTTATTGCAACCTGTTATTTTATTAACCCCATATGCTTTTATTTATCACCAGTAGCGCTGGCCGTTGTATTATTATACAGTTATACGAAGCGATTTACAGCATTATGTCACCTGGTACTCGGTCTGGGGTTATCACTGGCTCCTATTGGTGCTTACCTTGCAGTAACGGGTGAATTTGCCTTGTTGCCGATTCTATTTTCAATTACCGTTATGCTGTGGGTAAGTGGCTTTGATATTATTTACGCGTTACAGGACGAGGAATTCGATCGCTCGGAACAGTTATTTTCAGTGCCGGCATGGGTGGGAAAGGCAAGAGCGTTAAGAATATCCGAGCTATTGCATGTTGGATGTGCAATTGCGGTAGTGCTGGCTGGTTTGTACGGGCGGTTTGGATTGTTGTACTGGATTGGGGTAGGAGTATTTACTGGTATGCTTGTGTACCAGCATTTGATAGTTAAACCACATGACCTGAGCAGGGTGAACCTGGCTTTCATGACTGCCAATGGAATAGCTTCGGTGGTATTTGCAATTTTTGTAATAGCGGATTTATTTATTTCGAAGTAAACAATAGGATTAATAAGAACACATAGTTTTTACCACACCGGTCCGCCGGCAGGCGGGTAGAATCATAGGCACCTAGATCATCATAGAATTCTATGTGTAACCTATGTATCTATGATGCTATTGTGGTAAAAAACGAAACTAAAACAGCCTCAATGCCCCGCATCATAGCTATTGACTACGGCCTCAAACGAACTGGAATCGCTGTAACAGATCCCTTCCAGATCATCGCAACAGGATTGACAACAGTTGAGTCAAAACAATTAATTCCTTTTTTGAAAGATTATTTCTCCAAAGAAGAAGTAGAACTAATTGTCATCGGCGAACCCAAGAATTGGGATAATACAGATACGCACGCCACCCCTTTAGTAGAAAAATGTATAGAAAATCTAAAAAAGAATTTCCCTTCCCTGCCTGTCCAGAAAGTTGACGAACGTTACACCTCCAAAATGGCAAAGGATGCCATGCTGGAGATGGGCCTTAAAAAAAAGGCCAGGCGCGACAAGGCCCTCGTCGACGAGATTGCCGCCACCATCATGCTGCAGGAATACCTGCGCACTAAATAAAAAACGGAATATAAATCAGAGAGATGATATTATAGCTGCGGCTCGTAGCTCGAGGCCTACAACCTGCAGCCTGTAGCCTGCAGCCCTTAGCGGTTGATAACCCAATAACAATTAAATTTGCGGATTGATTTAGCTAGGTCCAAGAACTATTTAAACTAGGCAAAGTTGATATTACCAATTGTAGCATACGGGCACCCCGTACTAAGAAAAATGGCATCGGATATTATGCCCGGTCATCCCGGACTGGAGAAGCTGATCGCTGATATGTGGGAGACCATGTATGCGAGCAATGGAGTGGGCCTTGCCGCACCGCAGGTAAACCGGGAAATACGTTTGTTCGTCATGGATACGGTGCAAATGTTTGAAAATATGAATGATGAAGAAAAGGCAGAATTCCCTGATGCTCCCGGAGTAAAAGCTGTATTCATCAATGCACATATTGTCGAGCTTAATGGCAACGAATGGCCCTATAACGAGGGATGCCTGAGCATACCAAAGATTAGAGAGGATATTTACCGGCCCGAAACGGTAACGCTGCAATTCAGGGATGCCCAGTTTGATTCACATATCAAAACATTTACGGGTTTGTCGGCAAGAGTTATCCTACACGAATATGATCACATTGAAGGCAGGTTATTTATTGATCATATTTCACCGTTAAAGCGCAAGCTCATGAAGGGCAAGCTGAATGATATTTCCAAAGGAAAAGTGAATGTCGATTACAAGATGTTATTCCCAGGTTGACGGGTATGAAATACCTTCTGCTACTTATAACTTCTACATTTTTGTTTCTCCAGCATACCCATGCACAGGAAGATTCACTGGATAATGAACGCCTGGCACGGATGGTTAACCTGTCGGAAGTAGTGATCCGATCCGATCTTAATGTGGCGATGTTTATGAAACGGGTAAAAGAAGATACCACTTTCTATAAAGCATTTCGCAGTCTCCATCTCGTCGGTTTTACTTCTCTCAACGATATCCGTATTTATGATAAAAAGGGTCGTCAAAAAGCTTCGCTGCAAAGCAAAACGGTGCAGCATCGTTCAGCACGATGCCGCCATATGAAGGTGCTTGAAGAAAAAACCACCGGCGATTTTTATGATCATGGTAACTATAACTATTATACCGCACAATTATATGCGGGACTTTTCTTTACACGTGATACTATTTGTGGGGAAACGAATATTGTGAAAGGGATCGAATTTTCCACCCGTTCAAAAAAAGGTATTGATAAACATAAGGAGCAGTTGAAAATGCTATTTTTCAACCCCGGGAAAAAAATAGCAGGTATACCATTTATCGGTGACAAGATCGACATCTTCGATCCTGAGCGTGCTGCACTCTACGACTTTTCCATAGACATTACTACTTATGAAGGGCAGTCATGCTATCTTTTTACCATAAGAGCAAAAGAAGGGTTGCGAGGGGGAAAAAAGGATAAGATCGTAATCGATAACATGGTGACGTGGTTCAACGCAAAGACGATGGAAATCATGGCGCGTAATTATAATTTAAGCTACAATGCCGGTGTGTATGATTTTGATGTGCATATGGAAGTCGAACTCACCAAATTTGGCCAGTATCTTCTTCCCAAAACTTTGCGCTATAAAGGTGTGTGGGACGTGATGTTCAAGAAGCGGGAAAATGCGGTGTTCACAGCAAGTTTATACGACTTTAATTAGATAAAAGATAAAAGTTAAAAGATAAAAGTGTATCCAGGTGATATAGTAATTAGGAATTTGAAATCGCCTTAAAGAGATTGTAACCTTAGTAAACTTTTATCTTTTCGTTTTATCTTTTATCTTATTTAGAAACGTATTTCCTCCACTTCTCAATCACCCCCGCAATATCCGCCGGAAGTTCGGTGTCAAAATGCATTTCCCTGCCTGTGGAAGGGTGAGTAAAGCCCAGTGTTTTTGCATGCAGTGCCTGCCGGGGGCACATTGCAAAACAGTTATCTACAAATTGTTTGTATTTCGAATAAACAGTTCCTTTTACGATTTTGTCGCCCCCATAAAAATCATCATTAAATAGCGGGTGCCCGATAGATTTCATATGCACCCTGATCTGGTGGGTGCGGCCGGTTTCCAACACGCATTCTACCAGTGTTACATAACCGAATCTTTCTTTTACCGTATAGTGGGTAATTGCTTCCTTGCCATGATCACCTTCGGGGTAGGCTTCAAACTGCTTGCGGAATCGTTGGTGCCTGCCTACGTGGGCGATGATGGTACCGCTATCATTTTGCATGTCGCCCCATACCAGGGCCAGGTATTGCCTTTTGACAGTATGATCAAAAAATTGCTTTGCCAGTTGGCGCATTGCCACATCGGTTTTAGCCAGTACCAACAACCCACTGGTGTTTTTATCAATACGATGTACTAATCCAAAGCGGGGAAGTACCTGTTCGGAAATATTCGGGATCTTTTGTTGCAGATAATAAGCTACTCCGTTCAGCAGGGTGCCGGTGTAGTTGCCGCTACCCGGGTGTACAACCATGCCGGCGGGTTTATTGATCACCATCAGGTCATCATCTTCGTACACGATATCCAGCGTCATTGGTTCGGGCACCACATCGGTTTCTTCCGGGCTCATGTCTGAATAAACGATGATCTCGTCGAGTGCCCTCACTTTGTAATTGGGACGTACATCCTTGCCATTTACCAGCACCAGCCCGGCATTGATGGCCTGTTGTAGTTTATTACGCGTAGCCCTTTCGATGCGTTGCATCAGGAATTTATCTATGCGTAAGGGTTCCTGGCCTTTGTCGATACGGAAACTGAATCGTTCATAAAGCTCGTCACTATTGTCCTGGATCTCTGGCTGATCCTGTTGTAATTCCTCCTGCATAGCCTGCAAAGGTAATGGTTGGCTTTTTGTCGGTAAATTTGCCATCGCATGAAGCAAAATGTAAGATTCGAGGATTTAGGGAACATGGATTACCAGGCCGCCTGGGATTACCAGGAGTCGCTGCTGCAGGTAAATGTACAGCGGAAATCACAGCGATTCAACCTGGTAC
>CBFGYO010000134.1:0-11203 GCA_965652975.1 uncultured Chitinophagaceae bacterium
TATGCTGATGAAAATCAATGTTTAAAATGACAGAGCAATGACAGATAGATTAGGATGATTGGGTGCCATGCAACTACTTTTGCGCTGAAGAACAGAAAATATTTTTATGCCAGGAACAAGGCCGAAAGACATATCAGGTTTTTTCATTGCAGGTATCAATTACAGGAAAACGGATGCTACCATTCGCGGGCAATTTGCAATAAGTAATGAACAGTATGAGGTATTACTCGAACAATCGCCCCTTTTTGGAATACATGAATTTTTTATTGTGTCCACCTGCAACCGGACAGAGATCTATGGGTTTGCCGAAAATGCGTCGCAACTTATAAATATGCTTTGCTCGCAAACCGAAGGATCAAGGCAATCCTTTACTTCACTTTGCTATACTTACCAGGGATTGGATGCGGTGAAACATTTTTTCCAGGTAGGTGCCGGCCTTGACTCACAAATTCTTGGCGATTATGAAATCGTTGGCCAGATAAAACAGGCCGCAAAAATTGCTAAGAAGTTTAACCGCATCGATGCATTTACCGAAAGACTGGTGAATTGCATGCTTCAATCTTCAAAAGCGATAAAAAATCAGACGAAACTTAGTGAAGGCACTGTTTCCGTTTCATTCGCAGCAGTGCAATACCTGCGGGAATACGTACCTGCAATTCAAAAAAAGAATATCCTGCTATTAGGAACCGGGAAGATCGGACGTGCTACCTGCAAAAACATGGTAGACTATCTCGGTGCAAAAAATATTACGCTCATCAACCGCACACTGGAAAAAGCCACAGCACTCGCTGAAGAATTGGGACTTACGGTGGCTGCGTTTGACGAGCTGGAAGAGCAAATTGCAATTGCCGACATCATTTTAGTTGCAACAAATGCAAGTGAACCTGCGATTTTAAGATCACAACTCGACGATGGACGAGCGAGGATAGTGATCGACCTATCCATTCCAAACAACGTAGAGCCCTCAGTGCATACATTACCATCCACTACGTTATTGAATGTGGACGAGCTTTCGAAAATGAAGGATGCGACGCTTGCCAAAAGAGAAGCAGAAGTGCCGAAAGCATTGGCTATCCTTGCAGAAGCCAGCGGCGACTTTCTTGAATGGTACCGCATGCGCAAACATGTGCATGTTTTTAAAGCAGTAAAATCAAAATTGCAGGAAATTCATACTTCTCCATTATTCATACCTTTATACAATCACAGTCTTTCCCCGGTCAGTACCGATGAAAAAATTCAACGAGTCATCAATGGCATGGCTACAAAGATGAAGGAACAGAACCAACAGGGCTGTTATTACATTGAAGCCATCAATGAATTTATTGCCACGGGTACAATTTAAAAATGGGAACAACCATCAGGATCGGTACAAGAGAAAGTCAGCTCGCTACCTGGCAGGCTGCACAGGTGCAAAACATGCTTGCAGCAAATGCTGTTGAGTCAGAACTTGTTTTAATCAAAAGCGAAGGCGACATAGATCTCAAAACTCCCCTCTATGAAATAGGTGTTCAGGGAATATTCACACGCAGTCTCGATATTGCCTTGTTGAATAATCAAATTGACCTGGCTGTACACTCCATGAAGGACGTACCCACACAACTTCCGGGGGGAATTGTGCAGGCTGCGGTATTGAAACGTGGGTCGCACAAAGATTTGCTGGTATATAAAGGCGATTGGCCAACAATGAGCGATCAGTCACTTTTGATAGCTACGAGTAGCATCCGTCGCAAAGCACAGTGGCTTCACCGTTATCCTCATCATCGTATTACCACCCTTCGGGGCAATGTAAACACCCGGTTGAAAAAGCTGGCCGATAGCGATTGGAACGGTGCCATCTTTGCTGCTGCAGGATTGGAAAGGATCGGGCTACGTCCCGACAGTTCAGTAGAACTCGATTGGATGTTGCCCGCACCGGCACAGGGAGCGATAATGATCGTATGTCGCGAAAACGATCCATATATATTAGAAGTATGCAGTTCGTTGCATGATGAGGCTACGGGTGTGTGTACAAAACAGGAGCGAGATTTTTTAAGAGCTCTTCTCGGGGGTTGTTCCACACCTATCAGTGCGCTCGCCACTTTACAGGACAACAAGGTCAATTTTAGAGGAAATATTCTCTCTCCGGATGGCAAAGAAAAGTTTGACGTTGAAATATCGCGTGCTTTTAATTCAGCAGCATCAATTGGTATGGACGCTGCTACGGAAATACTGAAGAAGGGGGCATTGCAGCTAACAGAAAGTTTACGCGATGCCGGAAAATAAGATACATATACTTGCCACCCGGCAACTCTCCACTGCGTTGATGGATGAAATTGCAGAGGCAGATCTACTGATCGATAGCATTCCTTTTATCGACACCATTCCCATTCAAACTATCGAAGTACAGCAGGAAATTGAACAGGCTTACCTGTTATCCACCACGGTAGTATTTACAAGCGTGAATGCTGTAGAAGCGGTAGCCGCCTGGCAATATGAGATGCAACCCGACTGGATCATCTACTGTACCGGTTCCACCACACAGCGCCTGGCGGCTGAATATTTTGGCGAAGAGAAAATTGCCGGCACTGCGGATTCCGCAGCCGCGCTCGCTGAACTGATTGTGGAAAGCGCAGATACTGACGAGGTGATATTTTTTTGTGGAAACCAGCGTAGGGAAGAATTGCCTTCAATACTGCAGCAACACCAGATCAATGTACAGGAGATCTTCGTTTATGAAACGATTCAATTACCTGTGAAAGTCCAGAAGAGTTATCACGGCGTTTTGTTTTTTAGTCCAAGCGCAGTTACAAGTTTTTTTAAAAATAACAAGCCTGGCGAGAAGACAGTTTTGTTTGCTATTGGCGCTACCACCGCAAAAGAAATTAAATCTTATACTACTAATAAAATCATTATTGCTGAAGAACCCAGCTCGGAAGAAATGGTACGATCGGTGTTGGAATACTTTGGCCATTATTAAATAAATATGACACAACTAAAAAATGACCTGTTGTTACGTGCCTTGCGCAAACAGGAAGTAGAGCGACCGCCCGTGTGGATGATGCGCCAGGCCGGCAGGTATCTTCCTGATTATATAAAACTGCGGGACAAATATGATTTCTTTACCCGTGTGCAAACTCCCGAACTGGCAACAGCGATTACGTTGCAACCGGTTGACCAGGTAGGTGTGGACGCGGCTATCATTTTCTCCGATATCCTGGTAATACCACAAGCCATGGGTCTTGAAGTGTTGATGGAAGAAGGTAAAGGACCTTCGCTCCCGATAACTGTTCGTACACAAAAAGACATCGATGGATTAAAAACTACAGGGGTAGCAGATAATCTTTCGTATGTAATGGATGCGTTGCGACTGGTGAAAAAAGAACTGAATGGCCGTGTACCGCTAATTGGTTTTGCAGGTGCTCCATGGACAATACTTTGCTACATGGTAGAAGGCAAGGGCAGCAAAACCTGGGATAAAGCCAAACAATTTGCCTATACAGAACCGGCGTTAGCACACCAGCTACTGCAAAAAATAACGGATATCACCATCGCTTATTTAAAAGAACAGGTAAAAGCAGGAGCCGATACGGTACAGGTATTCGATAGTTGGGCAGGCGCGCTAAGTCCTGCTGACTTCAAGATATTTTCCCAACCCTACCTGCTACAAATTGCCAATGCATTGAGGGATGATGCGCCTGTGATCCTTTTTCCAAAAGGATCATGGTATGCGCTGGAGGAACTAAGCCAGAGTAGTGCAGCCGGTATAGGAATTGATTGGTGCATAAGTCCTCAAATGGCGCGTCAACTATCGGGCAACCGCATCACATTACAGGGTAATTTTGACCCGGCTAAATTACTGGCGCCCATCCCGGAAATTAAGAAGGCTGTGAAAGTGATGATCAATGAATTTGGAACGAGGCAATATATTGCCAACCTTGGTCATGGCATTACACCGAATGTACCCGTCGATCATGCCAGGGCATTTGTAGATGCGGTGAAGGAAACGGCTAATTGAGACAAACAAGAATAAGAAAACATGACAGTTAAAGAATCATGGATAAAGTACATACATGATTTGCAGAACCGGATCTGTGAAGCATTGGAAGCTACCGATGGCAAGGTCGTTTTTGTTGAGGATGCGTGGCAGCGGCCTGAGGGTGGTGGCGGAAAGACAAGGGTAATTTCCAACGGAAATGTGTTTGAGAAAGGAGGTGTAAACACCTCTGTAGTGTTTGGCGACGTAACAGATACAATGCGCACGCAATTGAAAATTGAAGGGGCGCGCTGGTTTGCCTGCGGGCTGAGCCTGGTATTGCATCCATACAATCCTTTTGTTCCTACCGTACATTGTAACTACCGGATGTTTGAATTATATAATGCAAATGATGAGATTATCGACAGGTGGTTTGGTGGTGGTACCGATCTCACGCCCTATTACCTCATCGACGAAGATGCAAAGCACTTTCACAAATCTTATAAGCAGGTATGCGATCAGTATGACCCTGATTTTTATCCAGCATTCAAAAAAGAGTGTGATGATTATTTTGTAAACTGGCATCGCAATAATGAGCGCAGGGGTATAGGCGGCATCTTTTATGATTACAAACGCCCCGATGAAACTCGGGATGTGGATTTCTGGATGAAGTTTGCACAGGCTTGCGGTGATACTTTTATGAAAGCTTATATTCCGATTGTTGAAAGAAGAAAGAACTCTTCATTTTCACCACAAAACAAATACTGGCAGGAAATAAGGCGTGGCCGCTATGTAGAATTCAACCTGGTGCATGACCGCGGAACCTTATTTGGTTTAAAAACCAATGGAAGAGTGGAAAGCATTTTGATGAGCCTGCCGCCCACCGTACGATTTGATTACAATTTTCAACCGGCTCCAGGGAGCGAAGAAGAAAAACTGGTAAATGTCTGCCTGTCGCCCATTGATTGGGTGAATGAAATGGCGGACAGCACCAACTAATTAATGAATAAGTGCCAGATGGCACATGATCCACGAATAAAATGTCAATCATGTATTTACAACGAAGAAACAGGATACTGCGCCAATCACCTGCAATTCGCTCACTGGTAGCAGAAATGCGTTTGACTACAGATGATTTTATTGTACCGCTGTTTATACAGGAAGGAAAAGCGGAAGAAACGGCAATAAGTTCGATGCCCGGGTATTACCGCCGTAGTATCGACCTTACAGTGAAGGAAGTACAAGAGCTATGGAACATGGGTTTGAAAAGTGTATTGTTATTTGTAAAATCAAAAGACGAACTGAAAGATAACAAAGGCACTGAAGCACTGAACCCTGATGGCCTGATGCAACGAAGCATAAAGGCGATTAAGGATAAAGTACCGGGAATGCTGGTAATGACTGATATAGCTCTCGACCCGTTTTCTTCTTTTGGGCATGATGGCATTGTGGAAGACGGAGAAATTGTAAATGATGCCACTGTAGATGTACTTGCAATGATGAGTGTGAGCCATGCCGCTGCCGGTGCAGACTTTGTTGCTCCCAGTGATATGATGGATGGGCGCATTGGTGCTATCCGAAAAGCACTCGAAGAAAATAATTTTACGCGCACCGGCATTATGAGTTATAGTGCTAAATATGCATCCTGCTTTTATGGTCCCTTCCGCGATGCGCTGGATAGCGCACCGGGATTTGGCGACAAGAAAACATACCAGATGGATTATAGCAACCGCATAGAAGCCGTGAAAGAAAGTGTAATGGATGTGGAAGAGGGTGCAGATATTGTAATGGTAAAACCCGCGCTGGCCTATCTCGATATCATTCGTGAAGTTAAAAATGCCGTTCAGGTACCTGTGAGTGCCTATAATATCAGTGGAGAATATGCCATGATAAAAGCGGCTGCAAAAATGGGTTGGCTTGATGAAGACAAAGCTATACTCGAAACACTTACCTCGATAAAACGTGCAGGTGCCGACCTGATTGCAACCTATTTTGCAAAAGATGCCGCAAGATTGCTTGCAGGTGGTGCGTGAAGTAAAAAATTATACCATGAATTCCCAAAGTCAAAAATTATTCGATCGCGCACAGAAAAGTATCCCGGGCGGAGTTAATTCTCCCGTGAGAGCGTTTAAGAGTGTGGGCGGCACGCCTGTATTTATGAAAAGCGCGGCGGGAGCTTATCTCCATGATGTGGATGGCAACAAGTACATCGATTATATCGCTTCATGGGGACCAATGATTCTCGGTCATGCTTATGCGCCGGTGGTAAAGGCAATCCAACAATATGCGGAATATTCTACATCGTTCGGTGCTCCCACAGAGCTTGAAGTGGAAATGGCCGAACTCATCATCAGCATGGTACCGAATGTGGACCTCATTCGCATGGTGAGCAGTGGTACCGAAGCGTGTATGAGCGCAGTGCGGCTTGCACGCGGCTATACAGGTAGAAACAAGATCATCAAGTTCGAAGGACACTATCACGGTCATGCCGATCCATTTCTTGTAAAAGCGGGAAGCGGCGTAGCCACTTTCAATATACAAACAGTACCGGGTGTAACTGCAGGTGTCGCAGGTGATACTTTAACGGCGGCTTACAACGATTTGGCCGCTGTAAAAAAAATTGTAACGGATCATCCTGCACAGGTTGCGGCGATCATCGTGGAACCTGTAGCAGGTAATATGGGATGCATATTGCCACAACCCGGGTTCCTGGAAGGACTTCGGCAGCTTTGTACCGACGAAGGAATCGTCCTCATCTTTGATGAGGTAATGACAGGCTTCCGTCTTGCGGGCGGTGGCGCCCAGGAGCGTTTAAAGATTGCAGCAGACCTCGTCACATATGGTAAAGTGATTGGAGGCGGTATGCCTGTAGGTGCTTTTGGCGGTCGCAAAGATATCATGCAGCATATTGCACCATTGGGAAATGTGTACCAGGCTGGAACATTAAGCGGCAACCCGATTGCGATGATAGCCGGTTTTACCATGTTGACTGAATTGAAAAACAACCCGCACATTTATAAAGAGCTTGAAGAAAAAACGATTTACCTGCGTGATGGACTGCAAAAGGTTTTAGATGAATGGGGACAGCCGGCGGTGATCAACCAGGTCGGTTCAATGATCAGTATACATTTTAGTGAACAGCCGGTGATAGATTTTGCTTCTGCATCGGCTGCAAACAATGATCGGTTCAAAAAATATTTTCACGCCATGCTGCGGAGAGGAATCTATTTGCCTCCTTCGGCTTTTGAAAGCTGGTTTCTGAATAATGCATTGACTAAGGAAGATATCGATAAGACTATTTCTTGTACAAAAGAAAGTTTGGTGGAATTGTAGCACTATGATGATCTATGTGTCTATGATTCTATGTGGTAAAGTATGGCTTCCTTCATCGAACTGTCTACAGGGGAAACCATAGCTTTACCACATAGAATCATAGACACATAGATCAACATAGTTTAGCTCGCGAGTTCCTCTTCTTCTTCCTCTTCCTCAATTGCTGGATTATATGCCTGAGCTGTTAGAGCTTTCTTCCTCCGCTTTTTCAATTTATTTACCCATATCAAAGTACCTGTAATAGGAAGTGTAGTAGCTATAAGACAGGCCAGGAAGTAAATGATCTTTGTAAACGTACCATAAACATTTCCTACGTGGATGGCCTTGATAGATCCAGCTATCCTTTCATTGAAAGGTTTGTCTTGAAAAATTTCAATCTTCTGCACTTTGCCGGTTTGCTGGTGCAATGAAATCCTGTCGCCCGCTGCGGGAGCAAAGAAACCGGTTTTTGTTTTTGTCAGCACTACTGGCGCACCCGGCTCTGCGGGTATTGCAATAGAGTAATTGCCCTCGTATGCCAATGCCTTATTTCCTTCATTCACAAAATAACTTAGGGGGAGCCTGGCAACAAGGCTGTCAGCAGATACTTTTTTATCCTGCTTCGCAGGCTTCTTTGCAGTATCTGCAGGTTTATACGTACCTAATACTTTTTGCAGCCCTTCACGATACCAGGGGAATGACCATTGTGGACCCGTAAGTCCCATTAATAGAAGAAAGAAGAGGGCATAAAATGCAAGCGTATTATGCAGATCATGGTTCACCCGTTTCCAGCTTGCTTTCCATTTTATTTTAAGTCCCTGTCTCCAATTGCGTACTTTTTGTGGAAACCAGATGACCAGTCCCGTTAAACATCCCAATGTAAAAATGATAGTTGCAATGCCGGTGATCATGCTTCCAAGTTCTTTGTTGGGCACACCTTTGATGATGGGTGATTTCACCCTGTCGAGTAATAACCATCGGTGCAGGCTGAACATGGTACTCATAAATTCCTTTGTACCATTTTTATCTTTCGAGGTGCCAAGGATTTCTGACGTATATGGATTGACCATATAAACTGTACCACCCCGCGGCGTGCTGTCTGAAGGCATCTTTACACTAAACTGGTAACTCCGACTTGCAGAATGCGGAATCACGGCGTTTGTAACTATACCACCAGTCGTCATCTCTACATTCCTGACCAGCGAGTCGACTTGTATAAGTGATTTATCTTCCGCATCTACCTTGTAAAGATGTGGGGCGGCTCTTTCAGTCAATTCAGTATTGAATACATATATAGTTCCACTGAAGCAGATGGCAACAACGATGATGCCACTCGTTAATCCAAGCCAAAGGTGAATATCCCTGAATGTTTTCCTGGTTTTTTGCCAGGCAGTTCTTTTCTTTTGCATCGATCACTTATAATTGAGCTGCGAGCTTCGAGCTACGAGCTTCGAGCTAATACCCGAGGCTGGTAGCACGTCGCTCGCAGCTTGAAAACTTTTATCTTTTAACTTTTATCTTTTATCTTAATTATAACCTGTACGCCACAGTAGCCGCAAATTGCCTTGGTGCAATTGGGTTTACGCTATTATCATCGTGTACGTTATAGCTAAGAGTATTAAATACATTTGATAATTTGAATCGCACTGAATATTTACCTGCGCTATAGCCCGCGGAAAGATCCAACAGGGTATAATCAGGTACCGGCATCAGTTTATAAGTTGGATTGGTAGCCGTATTGTTGCGCCCCGCTACCCTGTCGCCTACATAAAATGCTCCGGCACCTACGCTAAACCCATGCAACAGTGTAGTAGCCGGGAATACATAATGCACACTTGCATTGGCAGTATGCGAAGGATTGTAACGAAGCCTGTCGCCTTCCTTTACGGAACTATTATGCTTGTTCGACTTCGTGTACCTGGTATCATTGTAGCTATAACCACCGATAAAGAATAAACCATGTATGGATTTAGTTGTAATATCTACTTCTACCCCTTTGCTGGTAACTTCTCCAACCAGTTCTCTTGCAGTAGGAACCGAGGCCGGTGGGTTAAGAACTGCTAAAGCAAAATCACTGTTTACAATCCTGTAGCCCGTTACATTTACCGAAAGTAATCCTTTGAATAAATCTGATTTTACACCAAGCTCATACTGATCGATGATGGAAGGTTTAAGTGGCGAATTGGATGTGTCCACACCTGTATTGGGAGTGAAATTGTTTGTATAGCTCGCAAAAAGGGAAATTGTTTTCAACGGCTGGTACACGAGGCCCAAACGTGGACTGAATGCACCGGTAGTATATGACTTAATAAAGCCAGTCTTGCCTTTTGCTAATGTATCTACACTTGCACGTCCATTTTCCTGGTAGCTATACCGTACACCTGCCAGGAATTTAAGTTGGCTGGTAATACTTACCAGATCCTGCACATACACACCAGCGCGGTTGATAGGAGTAGTGGTTCTGAGGTTGGACGCGAGGTAAGGAATATCATTTCTTTTTGAATACTGCGAACCATACGGATCGAAAATATTAATGGTATCATAGATGTTTTTACCCTTGATAGACGAATTAGAGAGTGCATTGTTGTACGTATTGGTCTCAAACGTCGTACCCTGTGTTTTATACTTATCAGCATCCGCGCCTACCAGCACGATATGGCCTACTTTACCGGTATGGAACTTACCGGAGAGATCAACCTGTGCCAGGTAATAATTTTCTTCAGACTTTGTTTTCTGTAAGCCCCTTATCCAGGTGCCGTTTGGCTGTACAAAAAAGCTATTACTGTTAGGCCTTGCAGCAGCAAAAAGATCACTGTTATAATTCTGGTAACCCAATGTTGTCTTCAACTGCCAGTTTTGATTAAGGTGATGCGTAACTGTAGCTGTTGCAGTAGCCTGCTTTACATTATTATACCCCCAGGTTACACCCAGGAAATAATTACGAGGTACATCCGCCACTTCATAATTGATGGCGCCTGTACCATAATCTGGCGTACGCTTATCCGACAGGTAATCGCTTTCTACAAGCAATTCTGTTTTAGCTCCTATTTTAAAAAGCAATGAAGGGTTGATATAGAGTCGTTCTGATTTTACAAAATCGCGGAAACTACCTGCTTTTTCATAAGTTGTATTCAGGCGAAAGGCAGCGCTTTGATTGGCGTTGAGACTACCATAAATATCAATGGATGGCTTATAAAAATCATAGCTGCCTGTTCTAAACGAAATTTCGCCACCGCGGTCAAACTTTGGTTTCTTGGTAACGATGTTCATCACCCCACCCGCTGTTACATTACCATACAGTATGGCGCTACCACCTTTTAAAAATTCTACTTTCTCTACGCTGCTGAATTCCGGCATCACGGCATTGTTGAATCGCACGCCATTTTTAAATGTATTGGAGCTGCCGAATGAAAAACCGCGGGCAGCTATCTCTTCCTGGAAGCCACCAGTGGCGCCCATAAGGTATACACCATTTACATTTTGCAGTGCATCACTCAGGTGCAATACCTGTTGACGCTCCAAAACATCTCTTCCTACAACGGTAATGCTTTGTGGCAGGTCGAAAGGTTTGATGGGAAGTTTACCGATTGATACCGGCTTTTCATTCAGTGATCTACTGGAAGTGATAACGATTTCCGTAAGTTCACCTTCATTTTCTACAAGTATAAAGTCGCTTTCCACTGTTTGAGCATCGCGTACTTCAATGGGGCGCTGTATTGTTTGCAAACCAACAAATGAAATTACCAATGTGTACTTTCCTGCTGGCAATTTGGTGAGGCTATATGAACCGTCAGCCGCTGTAATTGTACCTTTTTTGATTTCTTTTAATTGAACGTTTACACCTTCTGCAGGCTTTCCATCACTGGTTTGGAGTTTTCCTTTCAATGTACCATCCTGTGCCTGCGCTGATGCTGTAAGAACTACTAAACATGTTATAAT
>CBFGYO010000135.1:0-11174 GCA_965652975.1 uncultured Chitinophagaceae bacterium
GGTTCCAGAAATTTGAAATGGAAAGCTGGTGGAATAAAAAAGTGGAAGACCTTTCAAAAGGTATGAGCCAGAAATTACAGTTTGTAACGACGGTATTGCATGAACCCAAACTGATCATCCTCGACGAACCCTTCAGCGGTCTCGACCCTGTAAATAGCAACCTTATAAAAGAAGAGATTTACAACCTCGCGCAAAACGGCGCTACAGTTATATTCAGTACCCACCGTATGGAACAGGTAGAAGAGATCTGTAGTAATATCGTACTGGTAAATAAAGGAAAAAAGATACTGGATGGCACTGTAAAAGCAGTAAAACAGGATTTTAAGGAAAACCTGTTCAGCGTAGGTGTTGACAACCTACCTCCCGATATGGGCATTGCACCATTTGATCTTGTAACAAGGCGGGAAAATACATTTGTGGTGCGCATCAAAAATGGCTACCGGCCCAATGATGTACTTAATTACCTGCTACAGCAGGGTTTGGAGATACACTCCTTCAATGAACTACTTCCATCACTGAATGATATATTCATCAAATTGGTTGAGGGCACTCCTTTGACCCGCCAGTTTCAGCAAACCACTGCATAACCATTAAACTTATTTCATGCATAAGATATTATTGATATTAAAAAGGGAATACCTGACCAGGGTGAGAAAAAAGACCTTTATCATCAGTACCATCCTGTTTCCATTATTGTATCTCGCCACTATTTTTGGTATCGGATATGTTGGTGAACGTACCAAGGCCAACCTGAGGGTAGCAGTTATCGATTCCTCAGGTTACTTCGACAGGGGCATGCTGGAAAGATCCAACCAGGCAGATAGTTCTGCCCGCCTGGTATTGGTGAATATGCCCGTGGATGAATTAAGAAAAGAGTATAAAAAACTGGGATATGATGGCCTTATAGTTATTCCTGCGCAAACTAATTGGGAAAATGGTTTTAAAGAGCTGCAGTTCAAATCGGAAAAAAGTTACGGCACCGGATCTATCGCCGTACTGCAAAACAAGTTGAATACGATATGGAGCGAGATCAAGAATGAAAAACTGGGCATTGATGAAAACAAGAAAAAAATCCTGTCGACAAGTGTAGTTTCTGTTTCAAGCGGCGATCTCGAAGGCAAGGCTACCAACGAAAAAATAGCTTCTACTATCGGAATGGTCTGTGGCTTTCTTATTTATTTCATATTACTGATCTATGGATCGCAGGTAATGATGGGAGTTATGGAGGAAAAAACAAACAGGATTGCTGAAGTGATCGTTTCCTCGGTTAAGCCCTTCCAGCTTATGCTTGGAAAAATCCTTGGCATTGGGCTGGTGGCACTTACACAATTTTTTATTTGGATAGCATTCATTTTTGTACTCTATAATATTACCAAAGCCTCGGGTAGTGTAGATACGAGCGCGATGAATAACATGCTGGGAGGAGTACAAAGTGTTTTTACAAATATTAACGTACCACTTATTTTATTCTGTTTTGTCTTTTACTTCCTGGGTGGTTTCTTTTTTTATGCAGCATTATATGCAGCAATTGGTAGTGCTGCTAATGAAGATATGCGGGAGGCTACATCCCTGAGTTTCCCGATTACCATGCTTGTAATTTTTTCCATCGGCATTATGACTGCCGCGAGTAATGATCCTTCGGGACCAGTCGCCGTGTGGGGAAGTATAATTCCCATTAGTTCGCCCATCGTAATGATGGCGCGCATTCCGTTTGGAGTACCCGGTACGGTACCCTGGTGGCAATTGATCCTTTCCATGTCGATGCTGGTGCTTGGTTTTATATTCACCACCTGGTTTGCCGGCAGGATTTACCGCACAGGTATACTGATGTACGGTAAAAAACCATCATGGAAGGAGTTGATGAAGTGGGCCCTGCGGTAGGTTTCACGCAAAGACGCAAAAAAAATTACGCAAAGGCGCAAAGAAAAATAACATCCTTTGCGCCTTTTGCTTTCTTAACGAGCTTGGCGTGAAACCGTTAAAATTTTCTTTAAACGAAAAACTCTTTTTGGCAATACGAAATCAGTCGTATATTTGGTACGAAGAAATTCGTGAACTACCATAATTTTAAAAAACGCTTAGTATGAAATCAACTACCCTGACCAACTGGCGCCTTTGGTTGCCTCTAATAGCTGCCGCAATGATCGTAACCCTCGCCTCCTGGAACCAGCACCAGGTACCCCCCGGTAAAACTGATCAAACGCCTACCGACACCCTTCCGAAAAAGAAAAAAGCCATTCAGGACAGGAAGGTTCGTGACCTGGATGAGGTAATTGAAGAATTGGACGCCGTGGATTTTGAAATAGATATGAAGAAGGCACAGGAAGAACTTAGCAAAGCCTTAAAAGAATTTGATGGCGCTAAAATTCGCATGGACATCGATAAAGCCATGAAAGAAGTGGATTTCAATAAAATCAAAGTTGATATTGAACAGGCAATGAAATCAATTGACCTCGAAAAAATGAAAGTAGACCTGCAGGAATCGATCGCGAAGGTGGACTGGGAAAAAATAAAGAAGGAACTGGATGAAGTAAAAAAGATCGACTTGAGTAAAATGGAAGTAGAATTTAAGGAGATGAACGAAGAACTGAAAAAGATCCAGCCCCAGCTTGAAAAAGAGATGGCTAACGTAAAAGTAGAAATGGAAAAGGCCAAAGTAGAGATTGAGAAAGTAAAGGCGGATATGAAAGAATATAAAGAATTCGTTGACGGGCTCGATAAGGACGGCCTGTTAAATAAGAAAGAAGAATATACCATTAAACACGAGGATGGTGTGCTAACCATTAACGGTAAGAAAGCAAGCGAGCAGGTGTACAACAAATACAAAACCTTCCTGCAAAAACATAAGAAGTTTAATATCGATAAATCAGCTGATGACTTTGATATCGATATGGACTAATATTCTAACCTCAGCATAAATCTTCACAGTAAAGCCATGATGTAGAGAGAGCCCCTTTGGGCTCTTTTCTTTTGAGATAATAGTGAGATAGATAATAGTTGTTTTCATTCGAAGACACTGACGTAATTGATAAAATCATTTAGGCGAACACGTTTCTCGCAGCGTACGCCGCGATTTCGCAGCGAGCGCCGCGAGAAATTTCTCAAATCAAGAGCGAGTCCCCAAATGAAGACCACTATTATCTATTATCTATCTCACTATTATCTCAAAAAAAAAGGTGCCATAAAGGCACCAATTATTTTATTTAAAACTTGAACCCGTATTAAAAGTCCGAGAAATGGAAAGGAGATGGCATCAGGTCGAAGCTACTGCTTTCAATCATTTCTATGTTTAACTGGAACGCTTCATCCGTTTTCACAACCACTTTTTCCTTGGTTACTTTCTTGAAGCCCGCTTTTTCAAAAACGAATTTATATGTGCCTGGCTTCAGCTCATCGAATGCAAAGCCGCCTTCATCGTCGGTAAGTACCATTTTCTCTTTACGTGAAACAAGGTATGCTGTAACAGTTACATCCCTCAAAGGTTTCTTTGAATCTGAATGCGTAACTATTCCGTTGAGTTCATCTTTTTTTCCTTTGCCGGTACCAGGATCTGGATCATCGCCGTTTGCCTTAGCAACAACGAAACCCAGGAGTCCTATCCCGAGAAGAATCATCTTTGCTTTCATACTAAATGGTTTATTGGTTGTTCAGGATCAAGCGCACACTCCAAGCGTGCATAAAATTAACGGAATTTAACCGGATTCACCAAAGCATCTTCAAATTCCTTCCACACATTTTTTACGATATCCCCAGCCGGTAAAATACGGTCAAGCAATACGGAAACTTGCCCTATCTCCAGTTCGCCTTCATCCAGATCGCCTTCAAACATTCCTCTTTTTGCCCGGGCCCTTCCTAATAACAGTTTCAACTCCTCTTTATCTGCTCCTTTCCATTCGGCTTCCTGTACTTTTTTGAAGAACTCATTTTTCATCAGACGTACGGGTGTCAATTGTTTCATCGTGAGCAAGGTATCCCCTTCTTCTGCTTTTATCACCGCCTCTTTGAATGCCGGGTGAGATGATGCCTCCTCGCTTGCCACAAAGCGACTACCCATCTGCACGCCATCAGCACCCAAAACCATGACAGCCAGCATTTGTCTTCCCGTTGCAATACCTCCGGCAGCTATCACGGGTATCTGAACTGCTTCCACCACTGAAGGCACCAGCACGAGGGTGGTCGTTTCCTCGCGACCGTTATGACCTCCGGCTTCAAAACCTTCGGCTACCACAGCATCACAACCTGCCTCTTCAGCCTTGCGTGCAAACTTTGAAGAACTTACCACATGCACCACCGTTATCCCTTTTTCCTTCAACACAGTGGTCCATGTTTTGGGATTACCAGCCGACGTAAACACAATCGGCACTTTTTCATCCAGGATTACCTGGATATGTTTGTCAATATCGGGATATAAAAGGGGTACGTTTACTCCAAAGGGACGGCTGGTTGCAGATTTGCATTTCCGTATATGATCTCTTAAGACATCCGGATACATCGATCCGCTGCCTATAAGTCCCAATCCACCAGAATTACTTACGGCACTTGCCAGGCGCCACCCACTTGCCCAGATCATGCCTGCCTGAACTATTGGGTACTCTATACCGAAGAGCTTGATCAGTCGGTTGTGCTTATTCATGGGCTGAAATATAGATAAAAGATAAAAACTAAAAGATAAAAGTGGAGACAGCTTTGAGCTGGGAGCCTTTGACCACGCGCTATGTGTCTCTGCACTCCCGCTCGCGGTTCGACGCCCAATCAGCGAATTCGGGAAGTACCGAATTAGATAACTTTTATCTTTTAGCTTTTAACTTTTATCTAATTGACCTTTGATGTACTAACCCAGGTCAATACTTGTATTATCCCCAATATTCAAAGTGCGTGTTTCACCCTTGAGATCGGTATCGCTTCCGATGATAGAAGAATCCAGCACTATATCGTAGAGATTGGAGAATGAACCAATAATGGAATTTTTGATGATCGAAGAATCAACAATTGTGTTTTCCCCTATGGCGACGTTGGGACCAATGATGGAGTTTTTGATATTGCAGCCTGTACCAATACTTACCGGATGTACAATAACGGTATTTTCAAAGTTGTGTTCCTTTTCAATTTGCGGACCGAATTTTTTTAATAAAGTTGCGTTCGATTCCAGCATGGTTTCCTTCCTGCCACAATCAAACCAGTTCTCTACTTTAAAAGCTTTGAATCGAACACCCTGCTGAATCATACAATCAAGCGCATCGGTAAGATTGTATTCACCATGACTGCGCAGCCCGTGGAGTATGTTGTTTTTCAGGCAATGGAATAACTGTTCACTTTCATTTATTTTATAAATACCTACCATGGCCATATTGGACTTAGGTATTTGTGGTTTCTCTACTACATGCTCGATAAACCCGTTGTCGTCTATCTCCGCTACGCCAAAATCGCGTGGATCGTCTACTTTTCTTACACCGATCATAGAGTGTGGACTGTTTACTACTTCCTGTACATCATATTCACAAATGGTATCTCCCAACACGACAAAAACTTCTTCGTTATTTACAAGGTTACGAGTAAGCTCTATGGCGTGACCAACTCCCTGCCGGTCGACCTGGTGAATGTAATGGGCAGTAAGGTCAGGATATTTTGCTTTTACGTAATCCCTGATCTTATCACCGAGGTAGCCTACAATAAAAATAAATTCGCTGATGCCCGCACCTTTCAACTGGTCGATAATAATGCTCAATACCGTCTTTCCTGCAAGTGGGATAAGAGCCTTGGGTTGTGTATAACTATGGGGTCGCAGCTTGGTGCCTGCGCCTGCTACTGGTATGATCGCTTTCATGAGAGACCTAAAATCCGCCCTTGGGCAGAGACCTTTATAATAATTAAAAAGCCAACGAAAGTAACACTTTTGAAATAAACAAAAACTTGGGGCCCGGATGCCGTCGCAACCAAGGCTAACTTACTTTTGCAGCCTGTCAAGTTAATCAGTTCCAAAAGTTTGTAAAGTCCACAGGCCCTGGATTGCAAGATAAATTTTATGGTACTTTTAAACAGTAGGAACTCCACGACTAAAAATCCATGCATGCAAAAAGACAAACAGGTATTTGACCTGATCAGTAAGGAACTCGAAAGACAAAGAAACGGTATCGAACTTATCGCCTCGGAAAATTTCACCTCACTGCAGGTGATGCAGGCCATGGGCACTGTACCCACCAACAAGTATGCGGAAGGATATCCCGGCAAAAGGTATTACGGCGGTTGCGAGATCGTTGATGAAATTGAAACTCTGGCCATCGAACGGCTCAAAAAAATATTCAATGCAAGCTGGGCGAATGTGCAGCCGCATAGCGGTGCCCAGGCTAATGCTGCTGTATTCCTTGCATGTCTCAAGCCGGGGGATAAAGTTTTGGGTCTTGACCTGAGTATGGGTGGACACCTTACACATGGCAGCCCTGCAAACTTCAGCGGTAAAAATTTCCAGGCGCACTTTTATGGCGTAAAGAAAGAAACGGGGCTCGTCGATTACGAGCAGTTGGAAGCAGTGGCGATCAAAGAAAAACCCAAAATGATCATTTGCGGAGCATCGGCTTATAGCCGCGATTGGGATTATAAACGCATCCGGGAAGTTGCAGACAAAATAGGAGCCGTGGTGATGGCGGATATAGCGCATCCTGCTGGATTGATTGCAACGGGACTATTGGCCGATCCATTCGAACATTGCCATATTATTACATCTACTACCCATAAAACCCTGAGAGGTCCTCGTGGAGGCATCATCATGCTTCGTCATGATTTTGAGAACACCTGGGGCATCAAAGATCCAAAGGGCAACACCCGTACAATGAGCCAGCTCCTTGACCTCGCTGTTTTTCCAGGTACTCAGGGCGGCCCACTCGAACACGTTATTGCTGCAAAAGCCGTGTCCTTTGGTGAAATACTTTCGGAAGATTTTAAAACATATGGAAAACAGGTAATCAGCAATGCGCAGGCGATGGCCGCGGCATTTGTAAAACGTGGTTATGATCTTATCAGCGATGGTACCGACAACCACCTTATGCTGATTGACCTGCGTAATAAAAATATCACAGGCAAGAAAGCACAGGAAACGCTCGACCTTGCACATATAACGCTCAACAAAAACGCGGTTCCCTTTGATGATAAATCACCTTTCGTTACTTCGGGTATACGCGTAGGTGTACCGGCGGTAACCACTCGCGGCATGAAGGAAGCACATATGGAAACCATTGTGGGGTTGGTTGATAAGGTTTTGATGCATACTGACGACGAAGCTGCAATTGCAGGTGTGAAAAGCGAAGTGAAAGCATTTATGAAAGAGTTTCCTTTATATCCTGAACTTGGATAAAAAATCCGCGAAATCCCCCCAATCCGCATAATCTGCGCGAAATTATTTCAACGGAAGAATTTCTCGCAGATTACGCAGATTTAGCAGATTAAGCAGAATTTATTATTACTATTTTTGAGTAAATACTTACTATGATTCAGCGCCAGCAAACACTATGGTTAATACTCGCGACCGTTTGCGCATTCCTGACTTTTCAATTTCCATTTGTAACAGGTAAAGAAGTGGTGGCAAACAGTACTGCATTAGTAGATATTGACATCGACGCCGGCGAAAATTTTTACCTCCTTATCCTTACCGGCGCATCCATCGTTTTATCCCTGGTAACCATCTTCATGTTCAAAGACCGTAAGCTCCAGGGTAGGCTGTGCCTGTTGGGAATTCTCATCGCTGCGGGTATCATAACGGTCTATATTGTACGCTATACAAAGATCGTCAATCCAGTTCCTGCATTATGGTGTATACTTCCATTTATTGTACTCATCAGCTATATAATGGCATACCGCGGTATCAGGCATGATGAACGCCTGGTAAAGTCGCTCGACAAATTAAGATAGCGTGATTGTTAGCGCATGTACTTGCCAGTATGGCTTTCCTTAACCTTTTTTATTCCTTCAGGCTTACCCGCGTACACGAGATTGCCCCCGCCATCGCCAGCCTCCGGTCCCAGGTCAATCAGCCAGTCGGCACAGCGGATAACATCCGTGTTATGCTCAATGACGATTATGGAATGACCCTGCTCGATCAAAGCATGAAACGAGGCCAGTAGTTTATTGATATCGTGAAAATGCAGCCCGGTAGTAGGTTCATCGAAAATGAATAGCACCTTGTTGGCCGATTTGCCTTTACCCAGGAATGAAGCGAGTTTTACTCTTTGCGCCTCACCACCGGATAATGTATCCGAACTCTGCCCGAGTTTTACATATCCCAAACCTACATCGCTCAGGGGTTGGATAGCGCGTGATAGATTTTTTTCCTCATAAAAAAAACTTATGGCATCATCCACACTCATGTCCAGTATATCATAAATGCTTTTATCCTTGTATTTAACCTCCAACACTTCTTCCTTAAATTTTTTTCCGCCACACGATTCACAAGTCAGATGTACATCGGCAAGGAATTGCATTTCTACTACCTGTTCTCCTTCGCCCTTGCAGGTATCGCATCGCCCACCGTCCACGTTAAATGAAAAGTGTTTTGGCAAGAATCCGCGCATCTTGCTCAATGGCTGTCTCGCATACAGGTCGCGTATCTCATCATATGCCTTGATATAAGTTACCGGGTTGCTCCTCGATGATTTGCCTATCGGATTCTGATCCACCATTTCTATTTGCGCGATGCTGTCGATATCCCCGCTGATTGTTTTATGAAAACCTATCTTATCGCCGAATTCACCTTTTATCTTTCGCAGGGCGGGATACAATATTTGTTTAACCAGCGTAGTCTTACCACTTCCGCTGACGCCGCTTACCACGCAAAGTACATTTAGCGGAAAAGTGACGGTGATATTTTTCAGATTGTGTTGCCGTGCACCTTCCACTGTTATCGAACTGTTCCATTTACGCACGCTACGTGGTGCTTCTATTTCAAGTTCGCCATTGAGATACTTACCGGTAAGACTGTTAAAACTATTTACAATAGCATCGTAGTCACCTTCAGCAATCACTTCACCACCCAGGTGTGAAGCCAGAGGTCCCATGTCAATGATATGATCGGCTTCACGCATCATCATTTCGTCGTGCTCAACTACCACAACCGTATTACCAAGGTTGCGGAGCTCCTTCAACACGTTGATGAGATTAGCAGTATCACGCGAGTGCAGGCCGATCGATGGTTCGTCGAGTATATATAACGAATTGGTAAGATTGCTTCCCAAACTTCTTGTAAGCTGAATGCGCTGGCTTTCGCCACCACTCAGTGAATTAGCGAGGCGGCTCAATGTAAGGTACCCCAGTCCCACCTTCGAAAGTGTATCAATGCGATTTCCGATTTCCAGCAATATTCGTTTACCTATTTCCTGGTCCTGCATACTCAGTTTATCATTCAGTTTTGCAAACCAGGCTCTCAAATCCTTTACTGGCATGGTACTCAATTCGCCGATATGCATCCCGTCGACTTTTACAAATAACGCTTCCTTTCGCAGGCGATATCCATTACAATCCGGACATTCGGTGCGCCCGCGGTAACGGCTCAACAAAACCCTATACTGTACTTTATATAACTGTGACTCCACATCTTTGAAAAATGCATTGATGCCGATACCATCAACACCTTCCCACAATATCTTATACTGGGCATCTGTAAGGTCTGCTATTGGTTTATGGACCGGGAAGTTCACTTTTTTCGCTACTTTGATAAACTGCTGTCTCCACCAATCCAGCTTTTCGCCTTTCCAGGGTGCTACTGCACCTTCATACACACTTAAGCGTCGATCGGGTATTACCAGTTCACTGTCTATGCCCAGCACTTGCGAAAATCCTTCGCAGGTAGGGCATGCTCCAAATGGATTGTTGAAGGAAAAGAGGTTGGGTACAGGTTCTTCAAACTGCATACCGTCGAGTTCGAACCGGTTATTGAAATGAAGCAGTCCAGGTTTACTGCCTGCATCTTTTTTACTGCTTTTTTTCTTTTCGGGCTCAGGTGATTCCTGTGATGCAGAGGCAAGTATTTCGAGGTACACATCACCTTCCCCTTCATAAAATGCAGTGCCGATAGAATCTGCCAGGCGATGCTGATCGTCTTCATCAAATTCTTTTACAACAATCCGGTCGATAAGAATATAAAGTTGCGACCCGGTTTTTTGTAATAAAGCTTTTAACTCTTTATCCGGCAAGGCAACAAGTTCTTCAATTCGGTGAATGACCCCGTCATCGGTACTCGCGGTTGAAGATTTTTTACCGCCTGTATGCTTTTCATAAATCCTGGAAAATCCTTTTTGCAGAAGGATGTTCAGTTCTTCGTTTAGCTGGCGGTTCTTATGTTGTTTAAACAATGCAAGAATGTACACGCGTGTGCCGTGGGTCAATCCGGTTACCGCCCGCAATACATCCGTAACGTCGTCCTTCTTTACTTCCCTGCCCGAAACGGGCGAAATGGTTTTACCGATACGGGCATAAAGCAGCCGCAGGTAATCGTAGATTTCGGTCATGCTGCCGACCGTACTGCGGGGGGTACGCGTAATTACTTTTTGTTCGATGGCGATGGCAGGGCACAGCCCCTTGATGTAATCCACATCCGGCTTATTCATCCGGTTGAGGAACTGGCGGGCATATGCGCTCAGGCTTTCTGCATAACGACGCTGTCCTTCAGCGTAAAGCGTATCAATGGTCAGGGATGATTTGCCTGATCCGGAGACACCTGTAACTACGATTAGCTTATTCCGGGGAATTACTACATCGATATTTTTCAGGTTGTGGACCCTTGCACCCTTTATATAGATACTTTCTGCGGAATTTACGGTCGCTGCTTTAACGGGGTTCTTCCCTTTTATTGTCTTTTCCATTAATGTGTCTGCAAATGTAAACCCTTATGGGGCTTAAGTTTGAGAAGAAACTCTTAACATTTCCTTAGCACCTAAAAATACACATGCGGTGGATAATTGTTTGGCGTTATCACGAAATAAATTATTTTTAGAGTCCAATATCCAAAAAAATGAATAACCTAAACACACACCTGCCTATCGCATAACTTCTACTCTGTTTTTACCGATTTACAACCTGAGCAAACCAATATCCATTGAAATATCTGTCTGTGGCATAATCCCCCTGGCAGAGCAACCCAAACCTGTAGGAGTTATGAAAGCTTTTAACAAAAAAACCGACCATGAACT
>CBFGYO010000136.1:0-10977 GCA_965652975.1 uncultured Chitinophagaceae bacterium
GAACACATACTCAAAACTACTGTAGGTAAGGCAGTAATTACTGTACCTGCATATTTTAATGATGCACAACGACAGGCTACAAGAGATGCAGGTAAACTGGCCGGACTGGACGTGTTGCGGATAGTAAATGAACCAACCGCCGCCAGCCTTGCATACGGGCTTGGATTGAACAAAGATGAGATAAAAACTATCGCAGTATATGATCTTGGCGGGGGTACGTTCGATATTTCGGTTCTGCGTATTTCTGGTGGCATATTCGAAGTGCTTTCCACGCACGGCGACACGTACCTGGGTGGAGATGATTTCGATCGTGCTATCGTGCAATACTGGCTTGAAAAAGCTGGGTTAAACAATTCATCGCTATCCGATAAGAAATTTGCACAGGAAATAAGGTTGCTGGCTGAGCAGGCGAAAGTTAAATTGTCGGATACTGATGCTTTTGAAGGCCGGATCGGCGAGCAGGCGTTTTCGCTTACAAGAAATAAATTTAATGAGCTGATCACACCTTTTGTGCAACGGACAATTGATGCCTGCAGAAATGCGCTTACCGACGCACAGCTTGAAACAAAAGATATTGATGAAGTAGTAATGGTTGGTGGATCTACCCGCGTACCGGAGGTGAAAAAGGCAGTTCGTGAGTTTTTTGGAAAAGCATTGCACGACTCGCTCAACCCTGACGAAGTGGTAGCGCAGGGCGCAGCAATACAGGCAGACATACTTGCGGGTAATAACAAAGATTTCCTGTTGCTGGACATTACGCCATTGTCATTAGGAATTGAAACTATGGGCGGGCTGATGGATGTGTTGATTCCCCGCAATTCCAAAATCCCTTCAAAAGCTTCCAGGCAATACACAACACAGAAAGATGGGCAGGCAGGCATAAGGATATCAGTTTTCCAGGGCGAAAGAGATTTGGTGAAAGACAACCGCAAGCTGGCCGAATTCAACCTAACTGGGATACCAGGAATGCCAGCAGGTTTACCAAAAGTGGAGATTTCATTTTTGGTAAATGCCGATGGTATCCTGCTTGTAAAGGCGCACGAGTTGAGGAGTGGCATTGAGCAAACAATCGAAGTGCGACCACAATATGGCTTAACCGACCAGGAAGTGGAAAAGATGCTGCTTGATTCAATCACACACGCAAAAGAGGATATTAATACCCGCGCATTGGTCGAAGCAAAAACGGAAGCTCAATTGCTGCTTAGAGCCACCGAACAGTTTACAGAAAAGAACCGCGAATTGCTAACGTCGGAAGAACTCGATGCCACAAGTGCGGCGATGAACAGGCTTACACAATTAATGGAGACGGGAAGCAAGGACGAAATACAGGCAGCAATTGAAGAACTAAATGAAATTTCGCGTCCCTATGCCGAACGTGTGATGGATACTGCGATAGCAACTGCTATGAAGGGGAAAAATATTTTGTAGTCAGGGGATTTTTAATTCAACCAGTTTGTAGTTCGCAGTTTCTAATAACAATGCCGACCCTGGCAGTCCGGAAGTTGCATTGGACTGTTTATCAATCAGGCAAAATAAGCGTTTACCATTCCACGAACTATCGATATTCCCTTTTTCAAAAAATAGATCAAGTGCGGCTTTTTTCCTTTTGGCAAAAGGCGTTGTATATGGATGAGAGTACCAGGAATAAGTGGAAGTATATACCGTAGCCATGTAAGAGATCACATCATCGCGACTTATGAGTAGCGAGTGAGCGTCGGCATGTTTATTTAATGCGTTCAAAATATCCTGTTGTTCTTTAGAAATGTATGCAGTAGATGTCGTTGTGACTTTTGAAGCTGCATTAGCGTAGATCCAACTGAAGTTGTCGGAAAAAAGTAACAGGAAAAATATGACAGTTGCAACTAATCCATAACGATACTTCCTCAATCTGTCAAGTATGAAATGAATGCCGGGAATCGCCAATAGAAAAAGCGATGTCCATATATATCCTCTCGTAAAATGTATAGGTTGCCTCGCCGTCATAAAAATCTCATGATTGGCAAGAAGAAACGCAACGATAAACCAGGTAAGGAATAATCGATGCTGTGGCATGCTTAAAAACCTGGTCCTACCTATTTTCCAGATTCCAATTAGAGCAATTAGTGCCACAGGACCATAAGCCGGGATAATATTAAAAAAACGCAAGCGCCAGTTGAGCGCATACTGTTCACTTACAGAACGATGATCCGGGAATGTAGGGAGGTAGTATAGGTAATAAAATAAGTGGAGCGAAAGCAATACCAGTATGCTTATGATAAACCACGCAGGAATTTCTCTATTCTGAATTAAAAAACGTTCGATTAAAATCCACGCTGTAATGATCGACAATATTTCTATGCCAGTGAAAGGATGTGAAATACTCGCAATTAGCACCAGCACGAATGCGCCCAACCAGTTTTTTTTCAGCACGTATAAAATAGTTCCGAGAAAAAGAAGGTGATAAAATGCTTCGCAGGAAAAGAAAAGTGATCTGCCAAGATTCAGTCCCCACCACCCGGCGGCAGGATCGATAAAGAATATGTTATCTACCGAACTATTTACAAGCTTCAATATACTTCCCGCAATTGTTAGTAATCCTCCGCCCCATGCAAAAAGCGTGATGCCAGCTACCCGGTACCTGCCCGATGGCACCAGGTTATCATAAATAGCGATGATGATTCTGAAACATACAATGGTACATAATATCGTAAATGGAATGAGTATTAAGCCAGGAGCCATTCCACTCGCAAGCAGGAGAGCAAAAAAAGCAGTTTGAAATTGGAAGTAGATTGGTGTGTAATTCCCCGATTCATTAAAGGGATTATTATAAAACAGGCTGATTGCAGGTGTATCCAGGTATTGGCGCGCATATGCCACATAGGAAACATTATCGTATTGAATGAATCCTGTCGGTGTAAGTGAAGCATCGTGATGAAACAGGTAGGCTGCAAAAAAAATGATCATTGGCAGGGAAAGTGCCACTGCAAACAACCAGTTACCGCCTTTGTTTTTCATGAGCTTCTATATTTTTTAATAACCGGAACCAGGAGGAATACGGTAATACCAAGCAATACCAGTATCGAAATATACATGCACAGCCTTATCAGGGGCCATGCTGTGAATATAAAAGAAATGTTGTGACTGCCGGCAGGTATTGCAATTCCAAGAAAAGCCTGGTTGCTTTTTGAAACTGCTACCTCACTGTTATCAATAAATGCTGTCCACCGGGGATGATATCCCTGGAACAGGTAAAAGCTATCCGCAGAATTACTGGTTGTGGTAAACCCAAATTGGCCATTATCAAATTCGGTTACTTTAATAGAATTTTCATCCACCTGCCCGAAGTAGGCAAAAGACCGGGCTGCCAGTTTTTTTCGTAAAGGTTGATTAGCCAGGAATGCGCGGTAGTCGCGCGGTATTATGGGCGAAATCACGTGATCCTGGATGCGAATCTTTTTGTTGTAAAAATTTGCATATCCCAATGGATGCACGCCGGTAGAATCTGAAGATTCAGCAGTACCGACACTTTCTCCCAATACAGGAGTAGGAAAATTTTTAGGAAATGAATCCAAATAGGCATTTACTGTAGACGTCCGTACCTGCGAAATAAAAGTAAACGGCAACGCAATGCTGCAGAGAATTACGGAATTCAGAACCACGGAGCCCAGCAGCAATTTTTGCCTTCGCCTCTGGAGCAGACCTGCAAAGAGAATTAAAAAGAAGAGCTGAATTATTGCAACGACTACAGCAATGTCAGCAAATGCAAGCCTGTCTAAATAGGCTTTATTAAAGGCCCTGCCTGCTTCCGAGAATATAATGCTTTTGGGAAAATAATAAATTAATAAAGCAAGTAGTATTACACCCGTAATAAGTATTACTCCATAAAAACGCTTCGATGGAGTCCAGGTGCCGGCAAAAAAGCGATCTGCGACAGGAGCAGCAAGCACAATAATTCCAATGGTTGTAAATACGCGCATGTTGGCAGGATGGCGGAATGTATCCATGAAGGGCAACAGTCGGTAGCACCACTCGCGCAAAGGTGTGGCTCCACCCAATGTGAATAAGAACGTAAGTACCACACCGCCTAGAATAAATTTCTGTGAGGCGCGAAGCCTGGTAGCCAGTGTAATTATAAAAGCAAGAAGAAAAAACAATCCTATTGAAGCATTGCGTGCGCTGATATCTGTTTGCAGCCACTCGTGGTTTTTAGACACCGCGGATGAAAGCAGGTATGATATAGCACCAAACGCTGGAAAGGAATTGGATACCGCTCCTTCCAGGCTGGTGCCCTGTCCCCGGTTGTAATAGGGTAAAAAATCCCACCATGATAAAATTGCAGGGCTGCATATCAATAGGAACAAAACGAAGGACAGGGATAAAAATGATAATGGCTTCCAGCGATTTTCTTTTTTAAATAATAACCAAAAACAAGTCGCCGCCAGCAACACATACCCGGCAAAAATGAAAAAACTGGGATACCCCGTGGTGAGTAGGAGCGACAGTGCCAGCGCGAGCTTTATGGAATCGACTGCAGTGGGAATTTTCAGCAAACGCAAAAAATAATAAAATACAAATGGTAGGTAAGCTGCACTGTTGATCCAGGGCAACAATCCGCCGCTGTCAGTCATAAAACCTGAACATGCATAAGCAATGCCGGCGGCAAAAGAAGTCGGAGCCGCGCATCCAAAAAAGCGGGTCAATTTATACATCCCCAAAGCTGATAGAAGGATATAAAGCAGTAGTTCCCACTGCAGCACGCTCATATCATAAGTTGTAAACAGGGAAATGAAAATCACCGCAGGATTCCAAACGCCACTCTGTATATCTCCATGTATTGGTATGCCCGTATATAAATAAGGGTTCCACCAGGGAAAAAAACCATGTTGAATGGATTCGCTTACATGGTAACGGTAAGGAAGAAAATAGATGAGCGAATCGTTTTTCAAACTAAACACATGAAAACTAATCGGCCAGTATGCAACGATCACTACCAGGAACATGAGCAGCAAATATTTCCTGTTCTTTAAAAAAGTGGTGATCTTTTGCATCAATAGTTATAGTTTTTCCCAGGTAGACAAAATACTTTTTCCAAAGGAATAAAAGAAAAGGCGGTCAGTAAATTTTGAAACTGGGATCATCCATTTATCCCAAAACTGCACCTGGCCTGCAGTGGGATACGATTGCTTCAACAACAATTTGTTTGTCATTGATGCAAAATATCCAATAGAATCCAGGTATTGTGTGCGACGTAAAACAAGAGAAGTTGCAGTCAGCTTTTCAATCATGCTTTTATCGTAGCGCCGATAATGACCAATTGCTTTATCGAATGTGCTGAATAAATAATTGAACGCAGGTGAAAGCACCACCAGTCTGCCACCAGGTTTTAGATGGGAGGCAGCTATGTCCACTTCATGCTTATCATCGCTGATATGTTCCAATACATCTATGTAAAGAATGCAATCAAATTGTTCTTCCTGTTCGAGTTGACCGAGTGTAGTTTTTTTTACCGTACAGTTTGCAGGCAACTGTTTAAGTTCAATTTTTTTCCTCAATGCGCTGGCCATTTCCTCATCAGGCTCCAGCAATTGCCATTCTGTAGCCGTACCCTTGTTGAGTGAAAGGGTAGTGGACCCGATGCCGGCACCAACTTCCGCCACCTTGCCTTTCAAGAATTGTATGATGTGACTGGAGAAATATGCTTTCCAATTGCTGGCATTTTCGAAAACGGCTAATTCTTCGCCCGGATATTTATAAGCACCTGTCATGCGTTGATGGTTTCCACAGCGCCGGTGTAATCCTTATAATGGTGCGCAGGAACAAATTTTCGCTGCGATTCGGCGGAGAAATAGAGGAATAAGGTAAGCAGCGACAACAGGAAGCTTTGTAATAACACAATCAGCATCGAAGACATAACGGTGGATGTCCATCCCGGTATAGCCATGGAGGTAAATATTTTAATCCCTACCAGCGATGCTATTACAAACAGGGAAAATCCAATCAGGCAAAATGAAAAAATAAGCAGCCGGCTTGCAATTACCTCCATGAACACGGATATCGCACCGAGGCCATGAAATAGCAACCTGTTAAAATTCATTTTGGATTCACCAGCATATCTTGTTCCCCGGTGAGTTTGTACTGCAGTATATGGTAACCCGGACTTCAGTATTCCACCGGCGAGATGGTTCCAGATTTCGCTATAAAAAACAATTTTGTCAAGAACGTTCCTGGGTAGCATCATGAAATTGCCAAAGGAAATCTGTCGCCCGGTAAGTATGCGAAATGCCAGTTTGTAAAGCTGGTAGAAAAATTTGAACTGCGTATTTTCCTGCCGTGATACACGATTGGCAAATATCACATCGGTGGGCCTTCTGTCGGAAGCATACAAAAGCTCTAGCGCATCCTCGGGACGGTCTTCGCCATCCGTGTCCATTATCAGGACTTTTTCGCAGGCGATATTTTCTCTTATGTATGCCAATCCTACAGCCAGCGCCTTTTGATGTCCAATATTGCGATGCAGATTCAATACGTGAAATGTAAACGATGTATTCGTATCTATCAATAATGGTTCAGTGGATCCGTCATTAACCACAAGAAATGAAAAAAGATGATCCTGCAAATGTCCCAGTGTTTCATGCAACTTTGCCAACAGGATATTGAATGATGCAGAGTCGTTGTACAAAGGGCACAATATGACGATGTGTTTGCGCATGTATTTGTTTAAAGATACAATCAGGGTTGTTTATTATGAAATCGGTCGTTAGAGGCGCTGAATTTTTCTTTTTTCTTCAAAAAGTAACCCTCAAAATAGCGGCGGCTTAAAACACTAATAACAATTGCCACAAGCGTAGCTACTACGGAAATACTGATTTTTGCCACGGCACTGTTTTTATCGTTTGTAATTAACGGTAAAAGATAAGCACCCATAAGAAGGTACACGGGCCAGTGAAAAATATAAAAGCCGTAAGATATACGGCCAAAAAATTTTAGAATGGGGAGATTCAGCATCCTGCCGATGATTTTGGTTTCACCCGTTACTGCGTCATGTAATAATAGGCCAAATAACATAGCAAAAGTTGTATAGCCCACCAATCCGATATAAGGAAATGAAAATTCGTTAAAGCTATTTAATAAGTAAAAAAGAAAATTAATTGCGGCAAAGGCCAGCACGATCAATGCTGTTTGTTTTCCTATAAAATTACTTTTCATATGCATCAGCAAAGCAACTATACACCCAATACATATACCGTCGATACGGGTAAAAGTGTACAGGTTGTAGTAAGCAAGGTTTTCAACCTTATACATCCATAAGCCAAACCTGAACAGGATGACGCCCAATAGCAGAATGGAAATGAATAGGAGTAGAGCCTTCGGTTTGCGCAGCAATAGTATTACCAGGGGCCAGAAAATATAGAACTGTTCTTCTACGGCCAGCGACCAGTAATGGTTTAAAATTTGCGCGCGGCCGGGGTCCTTGAATATGTACAGCCAGTTTTGAAGGTAGGTCCAAAGAAAAAACTGGTTGTCCTGGTAATATTTCCATTCAATGCGGTCGGCCGTCAAGGGAGCAACAATAAACAGTAGTAGAACGAGACTGAAATAGTAAAGGGGAAAAATCCGAAGCACGCGCCGCATATAAAAGTTGCGGAGGAAATGAGGTTTTGCGACCTCCTTTAAAAGTATATCAGTAATGAGATAGCCAGAAAGTACAAAGAAGAGGTCAACGCCCAGCCACCCAAATGAAGTTTCTTTGACGAACCCGAAATTGTGATAAACCACCACGAGCAATATCGCAATGCCACGCAAGCCATCCAGGGCAGGATAGTAAGACCTGTTAGGGGTAGCAGTCATGGTCGGCAGAAATGGGTTAGTTTATTTCTCTTTCAAAGATAGTCTTCTGACTAAATACTTGCCGAGCAGGTCAAATTCTATATTTACTTCATCTCCAGGCTGTATCATTCCAATATTCGTATGTTCGAAGGTGTAGGGAATGATTGCTACCGTAAAACGATTCTTTTTTACGTTGAATGCTGTAAGACTGATACCATTGATACTGATTGATCCCTTCTCAATTACCAGTGATGCAAATTTTTTGGGGAACCTGAATTCAAATTCCCAGCTACCTTTTTTCTCTTTCAACCGGGTGCAGTTACCTGTGCAATCTACATGCCCCTGCACAAAATGCCCATCAAGTCGCCCATTTAGTGGCAGGCATCGTTCAATATTTACAGGAGTATCCACGTCCCATTTGCCAAGGTTTGATTTTTCCAGTGTTTCTGCTATGGCGGTTACGCGGTGACGATTTTCCCGGATTTCTTCAACTGTAAGGCATACCCCGCTATGGCTTACGCTTTGATCCACCCTGAAGGTGGGCGACAGGCTCGATTCTATCCAGTAAGTTTTATTGGAGCCGTTGGCAATGATCTCTTTAACGGAGCCAACGGTTTCGATAATGCCAGTAAACATGGGTGCAAAATAACCCGAAACCGGGTAAGTGTTAATAAGTTGCCCCCGAATCTAGGAACTGATAGAAAAGCTTTCAAGTTTCAAGTTTTCCCGCTATCTTTGCCACTCTAAAAAAAATACCAAGGAGGTATATACCATGCTGATCATTGATTCAAAAGATTGCGAAAACATCGACAAAGCGCTGAAAAAATACAAGAAGAAATTCGAGAAGTCAAAAGTGCTGTTGCAATTGCGTGAGCGTCAAAGCTTCACGAAACCTTCTGTAAAGCGTCGCGGCCAGATCCTGAAAGCGATCTACAAGCAGAACATAGCGAGCGGCAAGATCGAAAGCTAAGAATTCAAGATTTTTATATAAAAAGATAGCTGTAAAGTTTAGACTTTGCAGCTATCTTTTTTATTTTTAGAAGACGTAGCTTTAGAAAGTCTTATGCCTGGAAAAAACCATTACCCCCTACAGCCTTTTGTCGATTTTCTCCGATACCAGAAGCGATATTCCACGCATACCATTACAGCCTACGAAAATGATCTTATCCATTTCTTCGATCATATTTCCCTGCAATTTGGAGATACACCTTTAAATAAGGTCAGCCCGGTGTATGTACGTGACTGGCTCGCATCATTGAAAGAAGAAAGACTCACTTCGCGTTCCGTAAAGCGGAAAATATCAAGCCTGCGGTCATTTTTCAAATATCAATTGAAAACAGGCACCATCGAGTCCACGCCGATGACGAATATCATCTCCCCTAAAACTGGAAAGCGGCTTCCCGTATTTGTGAAAGAGTCAGATACTAAAGAGATATTAGATACACTTGCCTTATCAACTGAAGACTGGAAAAGCCTCAACGCCCAGGTATTGCTGACGCTTTTTTATTCTACAGGTATGCGCCTGAGTGAATTGATCAATTTAAAGGAAAAACAGTTTGATAAGGGAAGATCTCAAATAAAAGTGTTGGGTAAAGGGAATAAGGAGAGGATGATTCCGATTGGAAAAGATCTGCTGGTGATCATCGAAGACTACTTACACAAAAAAAAGTTGGAGTTTAAATCAACTGAGGATTTTTTGTTGGTAACCGAAAAGGGGCGAAAGATGTATCCCAAGTATGTTTACCTGCTGGTAAATAAATCTTTGAGTATGGCACCAACCCTGGATAAAAAGAGTCCCCACGTATTGCGACACACGTTTGCAACACATCTTATGAACGGAGGTGCGGATCTCAACGCAGTAAAAGAGTTGTTGGGACATAGCAGCCTGGCGTCAACCCAGGTGTATACACATAATACAATTGAGAAGTTGAAAGATGTTTATAAAAAAGCCCATCCAAAAGCATAAATTTTACACAGCAGGCAATAAAAATTGGGGGAAAATTACTTTGAAGAATACCATCATTGGCGTAACTTCATAGAAATAGTAAAACACAGAAAATATGTAAAAAATTATACCACTCAACTAGTTCTTTTATTTATTGTTTCATGTTTAAAAAAGTGATGACTATGAACGTAAACATTCAGACTGTTCGATTCGATGCGGACAGCAGGTTGGTAGAGTATATCAATCGCAAACTGGAAAAGCTAGGTACTTTCCACGACCGCATCATCAAAGTAAATGTGTTCCTGAAACTCGACAATGTGGTTCATAATATTAAAGACAAGATCGCAGAGATCAGCGTACACGTACCCCGTCACGACTTTTTTGTAAAATCAACAAGTAAATCATTTGAAGAATCTTTTGACGACGCATTCAATTCGCTCGTCAACCAGATAAAAAGAAAAAAACAAAAACAGGCCGCCTAAAAAAATTTATAAGACCCCCGCTGTGGGGTCTTTTTTATTTGCAGGGTCAAAGGAGATAAAAGATAAAAACTAAAAGATAAAAGTTGTATCAGATCGGAGTCTTCGATTAGGTACAACTTTTATCTTTTAGTTTTTATCTTTTATCTGGCCACCGGCCTTCTTGCTACAACTTGTTGAAAACAAACAAAAATTTCCCTTTGCAAAATTTTTGCAATATGCAAATTCCCTTACCTTTGCCTTCCCAAAATTTTTGGGGTAGTTCTTTATTGTCGTTTCGCCGATAATCCAGCCATGGCGGAACTGAATTTGAACCTGTTAGGCAAGATTCCCTAAGCAATTGAAGTTAGCAGGCGCGACAAATGCCACCTTAGCTCAGCTGGTAGAGCAACTGATTTGTAATCAGTAGGTCGCCAGTTCGATTCTGGCAGGTGGCTCAGGTTGGGCAAGTAGCCAAGTGGCCAACGGCAACAGACTGTAAATCTGTCCTCTTCGGAGTTCGGTGGTTCGAATCCATCCTTGCCCACAAATTCCAATGTGAAAATGTGGAAATATGAAAATGTGAAAATGGGGTTTCTGGAATAGTGAGATAAAAAAGTGACAAGTTCTTTATTTAAACGGATGTGAGTATGATGAATTGGGAAGTGATAATTTTCAGATTTCCACATTTGCATATTTCCACATTTGTCATCGCGGGAGTAGCTCATTTGGTAGAGCGATAGCCTTCCAAGCTATAGGTGGCGAGTT
>CBFGYO010000137.1:0-10751 GCA_965652975.1 uncultured Chitinophagaceae bacterium
AGTAGTTGCTACATCACCCTTCTTTCGGAGAAAGGGTTCAACATAAAAATCAGAAGTAGTTACTTTTCGTAAAAATACTTTTCCTCCCCCGCAATCATCGCCCTTCTTATGTCCGTATCCATCGTGTTCAAATATGCTCGTGTAAGTGCCTTCCAGGTATTCTTCTCGTCCGGACTTGGCGTATTCAAACTGGCATTTCATAATACATGCCGATGAGCCAACAGACATGCGCAATTCCACGGTCTTGATCTCTTTAATTACTGCCTTGTTGCCTGATTTGTTGTAACTGCCAGTCAAGGTAGCCTTACCATAAAAAACGGTATTGAGGTAAGAATAAGATACGCCGGATATCGAGCTGCTGGTTTGTTTGATCTGTAATTCAAATTTGTATTGATCAGCGCCGGAAGTAATAAAGTAGCCGCGCCAAATCCCGGTAAGGTTTTGCGACCGGCCAATTGTCGATAATGAGAGGAACAATATAAAAAAGAGGCAAAGCTTCTTGATCATCAGTTTCATCACAGATCAAAACTAACAAATTGATTGGTAATGGGAAACGTGCTACCGGGCAATAGTTTGTTAATATTACCTGCAGCATTGATGAATGGCAATTTTCATATTTGGGAGATAATAGTGAATAGATAATAGATAATAGTTCACTCCCGGTTGTGATATGCAACATTAATGAACTATTATCTATTATCTATTCACTATTATCTCTCCCTCAGGCGGTTGTTCCTGAAAATCAGACTTTTTACGCTAAATTTGCCGTCTTATAAAAACAGGAACAAAGGGAATGATCAAGATTACATTACCTGATGGAAGTATCAGGGAATATGAAAAGGGAATTACTTCAATGGGAATAGCTAAATCTATTTCCGAAGGACTGGCGAGAAAAGTACTATCGGCATCTGTAAATGGTGAAGTCTGGGATGCTAACAGGCCGATCAACTCCGATGCGAAAGTTCAATTACTTACCTGGAACGATCTGGACGGTAAGAAAACCTTCTGGCACTCTTCGGCCCATTTGATGGCTGAAGCAGTGGAATCGGTTTTTCCGGGTGTAAAATTTTGGGTAGGTCCCGCTATTGAAAATCCACAGGGCTTTTATTACGACATGGATTTGGGCGATAAGAAGATTACCGAAGATGATCTTGCCGTGCTTGAAAAAAAGATGAACGAGTTGTCAAAAAAGAACAGCGAATACATCCGTAAAGAAATTTCAAAGCCCGAAGCGATTAAATATTTCACCGAGAAAGATGACCAGTACAAACTGGAATTGCTCGCCGGCCTGAGTGATGGTGAAATTACATTCTACACGCAAGGAAATTTTACCGATCTCTGTCGCGGCCCGCATATCCCTTCTACCGGGTTGATAAAAGGTGTGAAGCTGACAAATATTGCTGGTGCTTACTGGAAAGGTGACGAAAAAAATAAACAGCTTACACGTATATACGGCGTTAGCTTCCCATCTCAAAAAGAACTCGATGAGCACCTCGCATTGCTTGAAGAAGCAAAGAAAAGAGATCATCGCAAACTTGGAAAAGAGCTTGGTATCTATACCATGGATGACGATGTAGGCCAGGGATTAATCATGTGGATGCCCAATGGCACCGTGATAATAGAAGAACTTGAAAAGCTGGCAAAAGAAACTGAACTGGCTGCGGGATATAAAAGGGTGGTAACGCCTCATATCGCCAAAGAGAGCATGTACCTTACCAGCGGTCACCTTCCATATTATGCAGATAGCATGTATCCGCCAATGGAACTTGAAGGTGAGAAATATTATCTCAGGTCCATGAACTGTCCGCATCACCATAAGATATATGCAGCCGAGCCGAAAAGTTATCGCGACCTGCCTTATCGTATTGCAGAATATGGAACCGTTTATCGCTACGAGCAAAGCGGTGAATTGTTTGGCCTCATGCGCGTTCGTTGCCTGCATATGAATGATGCACATATTTATTGCACCAAGGAGCAGTTCAATGAAGAGTTTAGGGCAGTAAATGAAATGTACCTGAAATACTTTAAGATATTTGGAATTGAAAAGTATGTCATGCGACTATCGCTTCACACACCGGAAAAACTGGGCCTGAAGTATGTCAATGAACCCGAGCTGTGGAAAGAAACGGAAACAATGGTGAGGAATGTCCTGACCGAGTCAAAAACCCCTTTTGTAGAAGTACAGGACGAAGCAGCTTTTTATGGACCAAAGATCGATGTACAGATTTTTAGTGCTATAGGAAGGGAGTTTACACTGGCCACCAACCAGGTTGACTTTTCGCAGCCCAGGAGTTTCAAGTTGCAGTATACTGGCCAGGACAACAAGCCCGAAACACCCCTCATTATCCACCGGGCGCCACTGGGTACCCACGAACGCTTTATCGGCTTTTTACTGGAGCAGTATGCAGGGAAATTCCCATTGTGGCTGGCACCCGTCCAGGTGAAAGTTTTACCGATTAGTGATAAGTTTTTGGACTACGCCAAAACAATTTCGGAAAAGCTGAAAAAAGCGGATATTCGTGCAGAGGTTGATGACCGGAATGAAAAAATTGGAAAGAAGATCAGGGATACGGAATTGTTGAAGATCCCTTATATGCTGGTCATCGGTGAAAAAGAAATGAATGAAAACAAAGTGGCGGTAAGGCGCCAGGGCAAAGGAGATCTTGGTGTAAAAGACATCGGCGACTTTTTAAAAGATGTAACCGAAGAGGCCCGTGAAAGAAGATCAGAATAGATTTTATTTTTAAACAGCTTATCACGCAGGAAAGTCTGTTGGTGATAAGGATAAACAAACAATAAGTATTAACTAAAAACAGTAAATGGCAGTACCTCAAAAACCCGGAGGCGGGTTCAACAGGCCACCCGGTGGCGGATTCAAACCAGGCGGTGGCGGATTTAATAAAGGCGGTTTCAGGGGCAGATTTGCACCTCGTAAAGAAGCCGAACATCGTATCAACCACTTCATTCGTGTTCCTCAGGTAAGACTCGTTGGCGAAAACGTAGAAGTGGGCATCTACAGCACATCGGACGCGCTAAAAATTGCGCAGGAACAGGGACTTGATCTCGTGGAAATCTCTCCCACAGTAGACCCACCTGTTTGCAAGATCATCGACTATAATAAATTCCTCTACGATAAGAAGAAAAAGGAAAAGGAGATGAAAGCGAAAAGCAAAGTCTCCGAAGTAAAAGAAATTCGTTTTACTCCCAATACAGATGATCACGACTTTGATTTCAAAGCCAAACATGCTGTTGAATTCCTAAAGGATGGCAACAAGGTGAAGGCCTATGTACAATTCAAAGGTCGCGCCATTCAGTTCCAGGACAGGGGACAGCTGTTGCTCCTGAAATTCGCCGAACGCCTTGCAGAAGTAGGTGTGCTTGAAAGTATGCCGAAGATGGAAGGAAGGAGAATGCTGGCGATGTTCGCACCTAAAGGCAAGAAAAAGAGTTAAAGAGATAAAAGATAAAAGCTAAAAGATAAAAGTGAGTAGAGGCGGAAGCTCCGACTAAAACACTTTTATCTTTTAGCTTTTATCTTTTATCTCGTCTTTATGCCGCTAATACCAAAAACCTCCCCACATCCATGTTTAACCATTGCATTCCGTATCTTCATCGCTATTTAAATCACCAAACAGATGTATAATTTTTTTATTGTAAAAAGGTTGGGGCTCACCATCCTTTTGTCCGCTCTTGTCATAGCGGCAATAGCCCAACCTGGCCGTGACTCTTCGAGAACTACTCCTGGAAGCAGCCGTCCTTCCACTGGCCCGCGTCCCTACAAAGATGTAATTACTGATAAAGCCAAAACAGATGAAGGCTTATTCAGCGTGCATCGCATCGAGGACAAATATTTTTTCGAAATTCCAGACGCATTGCTTGGCAGGGACATACTGGTAGTAAACCGTATTTCAAAAGCTGCCGCAGGAATGCGCAGCGGTTTTTTTGGATATGCCGGCGACCAGATTGGTCAAAACGTAATAAGGTTTGAAAAGGGCCCGAACAACCGATTATTTCTCCGCAATATTTCATTCGCAGAATATGCCAAAGACTCCACATCGCCGATGTTCACTGCGGTAACGAAGTCAAATATCCAACCCATCTCCGCATCCTTTGATATTAAAGCATTTTCCAGGGACTCGGCAGGATCTGTTATCGAAATAACTGATTATATCAACAGTGATAATGATATCCTGTTTTTCAATAGCTCTTTAAAAAGTTCGCAACGTATTGGAATGTTGCAGTCGGATAAATCCTATGTAGTAGGTGTTCGCTCTTTTCCAATAAACGTTGAGATCACAACCGTGAAAACTTATGGACGTACACCTGCACCTGCAACCGGCATACCCGGTTTGAATATTGGTGGTGGTACAGGCAACATCACTGTGGAATTGAACAGCTCAATGGTGTTGCTGCCAAAGGAACCTATGCAGGCCCGTTATTTCGATGCGCGTGTTGGATATTTCGCAGTTGGGTATACTGATTTTGATCTTAATCCGCAGGGAATAAAATCAATTGGCGTGGTAAAGCGATGGAGGCTTGAACCCAAAGACGAAGACATGGAAAAATACAAACGTGGTGAGTTAGTAGAACCAAAGAAACAGATCATTTTTTATATCGATCCGGCTACTCCAAAAAAATGGATCCCATACCTGGTACAGGGTGTAAATGACTGGCAGGCTGCCTTTGAAAAAGCCGGATTCAAGAATGCAATTGTCGGAAAAATGGCCCCATCCAAATCTGAGAATCCCGACTGGAGCCTTGAAGATGCGCGCTATTCCGCTATAGTATACAAACCATCCGATATCGGTAACGCAAGCGGTCCAAGTATTTCAGACCCTCGCAGTGGAGAGATAATGGAGAGCCATATCAATTGGTACCACAACGTAATGGAATTGTTGCGCAACTGGTATTTCATCCAGGCGGCCGCGGTAGATACCTCTGCTCGCAAAATGCAGTTTGATGATGAGCTGATGGGTCAACTCATCCGTTTTGTATCCTCGCATGAAGTGGGACACACACTCGGCCTTCGTCATAACTATGGTTCGAGCTCTTCTGTACCTGTGGAAAACCTCCGCAATAAAGCATGGGTAGAAGCAAATGGCCATACACCTTCGATCATGGATTATGCTCGATTCAATTATGTGGCACAACCGGAAGATAATATCAGCCAGAAAGGAATATTTCCACGTATAGGTGACTATGATAAATGGGCGATCGAGTGGGGATATAAACTTTTACCGGAGTACAAAAGTCCTGAAGCAGAAAAAGCTCATTTAAACAAATGGGTGATTGAACGCCTGAAAGACCGGCGCCTTTGGTTTGGTACTGAAATCAATCCTGACGATCCACGTTCACAGCGCGAACAGGTGGGAGATGATGCTATGAAAGGAAGCGCTTACGGAATTAAAAACCTGCAACGCATTGTTGCTAACCTAATCAACTGGACGAAGGAACCCAATGAAACATATGATGGTCTTCGCGAAATGTATAGTGAAGCAGTAAGCCAGATGAACTGGTACACGGCGCACGTTACAAAATATGTTGGTGGTATTATGGAAACACCAAAAACCATTGAAGAGCAGGGGCCGGTTTATGAAATTGTTCCCGAAGCAAAACAAAAGGAAGCTGTAGAATTTCTCAATAAACAATTATTTACTACACCCACCTGGATCATCAACCAGGATATATTCAGCCGCACAGGTGGAAATGCATTAAATACAGTAGGTGGTATGCAAGACAGGGTGTTGAATCAATTACTAAGTACAAGAACTTTTGGTAAGCTCATTGATGCCGAAGCTACTGCCGGCAGTCGTGCCTACCAGATGACGGAGCTTCTCGCGGATCTTAAGAAAGGGATCTGGAGTGAATTGGCAGCAAGAAAGCCTATCGATGTATACCGGAGAAACCTTCAAAAATCATATGCTTCCTACCTGATCAATATCATCAATCCGCCCGCCAGCAGTGCAGGTGGAGGACTGGTAATTTCATTTGGACAGGTGTCGGTCGTCAATACCGACAAGTCGGACATCAAGAGTGTGGTAAGGGCACATTTAAGCCAGCTCAGAACTGAAATAGCGGCTGCGGCTGGTTCCAGTACTGACCTGATGACAAAGTACCATCTCCAGGATGTCGCAAAACGGATCGATATCGCATTGAATCCCAAGGACTAAAATCAATTTTAATTTGAAGAGACCTGCCAGCGCGGGTCTCTTTTTATTTTAGGTAGGCTCTTGGATAGTAAGTGCTGCAGGCATATCTTTGCACTCCTTAAAAATTGCCCGCATAAATCATTTATGCAACGGCAAATAGGGATAGTTCTTCTACATCGGCAATCCGATTGCCAATGATTACCTGAAGAGGTTCGACAAAGGTCCCCCGGTGGGGAATGCCTCAAAGGTGTAATATTTAATACTGGGTAAAATGCCTAAAGTAAAAACAAATTCCAGCGCCAAAAAACGCTTTAAAGTAACGGCTACTGGAAAGATCATGCATCAGAAGAGTTTTAAGCGTCACATCCTGACAAAAAAATCAAAGAAACGTAAACGTAACATGCGGAAAGATGGAGCTGTTGCAAAATCACATGTGGATTTTGTGAAACGCTTATTGCGCCTGAAATAAAACAGGTGTTGCACCGATCCGAATAGGGATCATCAGCATGATTAAAAAACTTTCAACTTAAAAACTCTTTACTATGCCTCGTTCAAAAAATGCAGTTGCTTCCAAAGCACGCCGCAAAAAAATACTTAAACAAGCCAAAGGATATTATGGCAAACGCAAAAACGTATTGACGGTTGCCAAAAACGTTGTCGAAAAAGGTATGACTTACATGTTTGTAGGTCGTAAACTTAAGAAAAGGGAATATCGCTCCCTGTGGATTGCCCGTATCAATGCTGCCGTTCGTGAAGAAGGAATGACTTATTCCGAATTCATCAACAGGCTGCAGAAAAAAGGCGTTACACTCGATCGTAAGATCCTTGCCGACCTGGCGATGAACAACCCGGAGACATTTAAGAACCTGGTTGCTTCCGTTAAGTAAGCTGAAAATATTAACCTTGAGTACACCGTTTCGTTCAACCGAAACGGTTTTTTTATTTTATGGGAAATGCATGTAGCAGTTGTCCTTCGGCCATCAGCAAAATAAATGTCCTCATTTTTTCAAAGCATTATACATTTGTACCCAATAAAAAAATCACTACGTGGACAAACCCAGCTACACATCCGTAACGAATTCGTACCAGGACCTGGTAAAGCAAACCTTCAATTTTCCGCAGGAAGGCCTGACGGTAAATGACGAGGGTTATTTGCATTTCAATGGCATTGACCTGAAGGCGTTAATTGATAAGTATGGTACACCCATGAAGTTGACCTATCTGCCCAAGATCGGTATGCAAATAAAGAAAGCGAAGAACATGTTTGCCGCTGCCTTCAAAAAACACAAATATGAGGGCAAATACCATTACTGCTATTGCACCAAAAGCTCCCACTTTTCTTTTATCGTGGAAGAAGCCCTGAAACATGATATACACCTCGAAACCTCTTATGCCTACGACATAGAGATCATAAAAAAATTATACGAAAAGAAAAAGATCACCAAGGACATACATATTGTTTGCAACGGCTATAAACAAAAAGGGTATACCCGGAGGATCGCAAACCTGTTGAATTCGGGATTCCAGAACGTGATCCCTGTGCTTGACAACAAGGAAGAATTACGCGAATATGCCAAAGTAGTAAAAGTTCCTTTCAAGCTCGGTATACGCGTGGCGGCAGAAGAGGAACCCACATTCCCTTTCTATACATCACGCCTCGGTATTCGTGCAAAAGATATTCTTGAATTTTATGTAGACCGTATAGAGGGATATGAAAGCAGGTTTCAACTTAAAATGCTTCATATTTTCCTCAACAAAGGAATTAAAGACGATATCTACTACTGGAGCGAATTAAACAAGATCATCAACCTCTATTGCCAGTTAAAGAAGATCTGTCCCGAACTGGACTCGATAAATATCGGTGGAGGATTTCCCATAAAGCATTCACTCGGTTTTGAATACGACTACCAGTTTATGATCAACGAAATAGTCGGCAACATCAAGAATGCTTGTAAAAAGGCAAAAGTTCCAATGCCGAATATATATACCGAATTCGGCAGCTATACCGTAGGGGAGAGTATGGCACATATTTATAGCGTGATTGGAGAAAAAGTGCAGAATGATCGCGAAACATGGTACATGATCGACTCGTCATTTATTACCACGCTGCCAGATACCTGGGGAATCGGCGAAAAATTCCTGATGCTCCCCGTCAATAAATGGGATGCCGAATACCAGCGTGTGGTATTAGGAGGAATAACCTGCGACAGTCATGATTATTACGACTCCGAAGAACACATCAATGAAGTGTTTCTCCCGAAAGTAAATAATGGAGAACCCCTGTATGTCGGATTTTTTCATACCGGTGCATACCAGGACCAGATCAGTGGCTATGGAGGAATTAAACACTGTTTGATACCATCTCCCAAACACGTGATCATTGGTCATGATAAAAACGGAAAGCTCACTGACTGGATTTATGCCAAGCAGCAAACTGCGCAAAGCATGTTGAAGATCCTCGGATACAAATAGGCCACAAGCTACAGGCTACAGGCTTCAAGCTTGAGCTTCGAGTAAGGATCCTGTAGCCTGTAGCTTGCAGCCTGAAGCGCGCAGCCTAATACTTTCCTCGCTTACTATACCTCTTCCCGTAATGTTTCCATTCATTATACTCGCGATTGTTGTAGCGAACTTTGCGCACCTGCGCCTTGTCGAGGTAAAACCTGTTGTCATAACCCTGCCAGTACACGAAGCCCTGGGGACTCCGATGGAAATAACGCCCATCAGGATTACGGCTCATTGCAAAACCCGGACGTGGACTAAGGATCAATGAAACTCTTACATCGTTACGCGCTTGCGGACGCGTAGGATAGTCACGTCCCGAACTGCAACTGGCTACGGATCCTATTACAAGCATGAGGATTACCGCTTGTAGAATTTTTGTCATTTTCATGGTTTCTGATTTTACTTTGGACGACAATTTTTTTGTCACCGAAACATAAAACACATAAAAATGAAGTCTTTTGGATTATTATTAACAAGCGTTATAATATGCTGCATAGCATCTGCACAAACAACGGAGGATTCTGTTAAAGCTGCCGTAAACAAATTATTTATAGGAATGAAGACGAGCAACGCTGCAATGATAAAAAGCAGTTTTGGCGATAGTGCCGTATTGCAAACCATATCACGTAACAAGGAAGGAAGTATAATAATTAGAAATGAAACGATCGAAGCATTTGCCAATGTTGTTGCTTCCATGCCTAAAGACGCAGCAGACGAACGCATAGTATTTGAGAGTATCCGTATCGATGGGCCACTTGCCAGTGTATGGACTCCTTACAATTTTTATTTTGAAGGAAAGTTTAGTCATTGTGGTGTCAACTCCTTTCAACTGGTAAAACTTAACGGCGAATGGAAAATACAATACCTCATAGATACAAGAAGAAAACAGGGTTGTAAGCCCTGATAAAAAGAAACCCTCCCGTAGAAACGGGAGGGTGTAAACCAAAACCAACTGCTTATGAGAAAATCGTTACTATATATATGACGTTATCTGATGTTTATTTCCTTCGCTTCTTCTTTGACGATTTCTTTCTTAGGAAGGTTTAATGTTAAAACACCATTAACATATTGAGCTTCGATACCAGCCGCATCTGTTTTTTCATCAATTGTGAATGATCTCTTAAAGGATTTGAAGCTATATTCTTTACGAATTGCCTTCTTTGTTTCATCTTTTGTCTCTTCTTTCTTTTCGGCTGAAATCGTAAGTACGTTTTTATCAAGGCTTACTTTGAAATCAGTTTTTTCAAACCCCGGTGCCACTACTTCAAGCACATATCCTTTTTCATTTTCTGTAATGTTAACCGGCACCAGACCGCGCCAGCCTCGTGCATCCAGATCATTCTTGAATAATACTGGCAGGTCGGTAAACAGGTCGTCAACGAGATTGTTGATACTGTTTTCAAATGGCTTCCTGGTAAATTTTACGTGTGTCATAATTATGTTGTTTTAATATTATAGAAGTACAGGAACAAGTTTTCAAATCACATACCAGCCGGATCTTCAGCCCATTTGACTGCCATTCGTTGCTAAACGACAATTCGAATAAGACAGAATTTCCGAAATGCGAAAATATTGCTGACATATTTACTTATCAATTGGTTATAAGCGAAGGCAGATGAACTTTTTTATTACTTTTGCGTTCCATTTTAAACAAACGAAAAAATATGTATCCTGAAGAAATAGTTATACCAATGAAGGAAGAGCTGACCGACAATGGCTTTTCCGAATTGCTCGACAGCACATCCGTAGAATCCCAATTACAAAAAGAAGGTACTACGCTCGTAATGATCAATTCTGTGTGCGGCTGTTCTGCCGGCACTGCCCGTCCTGGCGTATTGATGGCGGTAGCAAATGCGACAGTGAAACCCGATTTTCTTACAACCAGTTTTGCCGGCTTTGATATCGACGCCGTTAAAACATTGCGCCAACACCTGCTTCCTTATCCTCCATCTTCACCCGCCATTGCATTGTTCAAGAATGGGCAATTGGTTCACTTTATAGAAAGACACCAGATAGAAGGACGACTTGCTCAGGTTATTGCTCACAACCTGATCAGTGCTTTTGAACAGCATTGCACCAAACAAGCCGCCGTATAAT
>CBFGYO010000138.1:0-10748 GCA_965652975.1 uncultured Chitinophagaceae bacterium
CGATTCCAACCATCAAAAAAGTACTGGCCGACGGCGGTAGTGTAATCCTGATGTCGCATTTTGGCAGACCAAAAGACGGGCCTTCCGAAAAATATTCGCTGAAGCATCTTCTGCCCCGCCTAAAAGAATTGTTGCCTGGAGTAAATGTGCTGTTTGCGGAGGATTGTATTGGTGAAAAAGCAAATCAACTGGCTGCATCATTAAAACCAGGCGAAGTATTATTGCTGGAAAACCTTCGCTTTTATAAGGAAGAAGAAAAAGGCGACAAAGGGTTTGCAGAAAAATTATCCAAACTGGGGGATGTGTGGGTAAATGATGCATTCGGTACTGCTCACCGCGCTCATGCCTCCACTGCGGTTATCGCGCAATTTTTCCCAGTCGGTAAAAGAATGTTTGGCTTGTTGATGGAAGCGGAAGTCGCAAGCGCCGAAAAAGTTTTGCATAAGGCGGAAAAACCGTTTGTAGCCATTATTGGCGGAGCGAAAGTTTCTGATAAAATCCTGATAATCGAAAACCTCCTTGAAAGAGCCACTGATATCATAATTGGCGGAGGTATGGCTTATACATTCATGAAAGCAGAAGGTGGAAATATTGGAAAGTCGTTGTGTGAAGAAGACCGGCTGGATACGGCATTGGATATCCTGAAAAAAGCGGAAGCGAAAGGCGTATGCATACACCTGCCTTCGGATTCTGTTATTGCGGACAAATTTGCTGAAGACGCTCAAACGTCGGCTGCTCCAAGTAATAATATCCCTGAAGGTTGGATGGGTCTCGACATCGGCGCCAATGCATGCGAACAGTTTTGTAATGTCATAAAGCATTCGAAAACCATATTATGGAACGGCCCGATGGGTGTTTTTGAAATGCATAATTTCCAGCACGGCACTAAATGCGTTGCTTCAGCGATTGCAGATGCTACTCAACACAAAGGCGCTTTCTCACTTGTTGGCGGAGGCGATTCGGTTGCCGCGGTCAACCAGTTTCACTTTGCAGATAAAGTAAGCTATGTAAGTACAGGTGGAGGCGCCATGCTCGAGTATTTCGAGGGGAAGACCCTGCCGGGGATAGCAGCAGTACTGTCTTAGGCTGATGTGGAAATATGGAAATGTGGAAATGTGAAAATTGGAGTAACCGTATTTCATTTCCACATTTCCACATTTTCACATTTCCACATTTATAATAAGTATCTTCAGTACTCAAATCCAAAAACTACTGTATGAAACTTATTTATTCTACTGTGGCAACTCTCGTTGTTGCCGTATTGCTGATTTCCTGCCAAAAGGAAGCCGATCTGCAGGGTAGTGGTGGCGGAAACACGCAGAGAGAAATTACAGGGAACTATAATTTTGTCGGGATTACCTCCAATCAAAGCGCATCTGTGGTTGCCGGGACGGGAGCTGCCCAGGAAAAAATAGTCACAAAAGCTGCCTTTACTACTACTAATAATGTAGGTACAATAAATATTACCTCGACTACTTTCGCTACAAACATGGTTGGCTACAGGGCGACAGGTACCGCGGTTACAGAATTTTACCTCGGCGGGGTGTTGGTAAATTCACTGGATAATCCATTTGACGAAGAATATCCACCATCAAGCGGCAACAGCACCTATAGAAAGATCAATAACGACTCGATTTTTTTCGAAACCGGACTTGACGGTGACCCCACTCCAATAGGTGCAAGGATTAGATGGTCTGGCGATACACTTTTAATGACGATGAAGATCAATGACACTTATACGGAAGATCTTGGAGGCGGTGTTATGGCCCAGGTAACAGAAGAATACAGCCAGGTTATTAAAATGAAAAAATTATAAATTCACCTGGCCTTTATAGCTATGATCTTATCATTCCGGCCATTGCTGGTGCTGATATAAACAACACCGGCAGGAGATATACAAATGTCTCTTAGTCTTCCATAATCATTAGTAAAATATTCATTCACCGAAGTGATCTTGCTAAAGCTGGCATCGAGCTTAAGCTGGTACAGTCGTGCATCCTTTAATGTTGTAAGGAGGAGTGAATTTTTCCATTGCGCAATCGCGTTGTTATTGTAATAATCCATACCGCAGGGAGCGATGGTGGGAGTCCAGGCCTGTATAGGATTAGTATTGGAGCTGCAAAAATCCCTTTCACTATTGCTTTCACATAATCCCATTACATCGGGCCAACCATAATTTTTTCCTTTTTCAATAATATTAATTTCATCATCGCTGGCAGGACCATGTTCGGAAACATAAATCCTCTTGTTGGCATACACCATACCCTGTGCATTCCGATGTCCATAGGTCCAATAGGGGTTGCCCGGAACAGGATTGTCTACAGGAATTGTACCATCGAGGTTTAATCGTAATAGTTTTCCATTAAGCGACGACTTGTTTTGAGCCGAGTTGGCATTGGCTGCATCTCCTGTGCTGATGTAAAGTTTATTATCAATTATAAGCAACCTGCTTCCATTGTGTATTGTGGATGCATTGATGCCTGTTAAAATAGTAACGGGATTTAACAGGGTAGTACCATCATATGTATATCGCACCACTTTTTCACTATAACCTGAACCGGAATTGTAATTATATACGACATACACGTGGGGAGTTGTATTAAATGTGGGATGTAGTACCATTCCCAGCAATCCACCCTCGCCCTGAGCAGCGACTTCTGCAATATCAAGTATGGGAATAACCGCCCCATTCGAAGGATTAACGCGACTGATCTTTCCCTCACGCTCCGTCATCCAGATAAAATTATCCGGACCCCAAAGAATTTCCCATGGATGATTGAAACCACTTGCCAGTACTGTTACGTCCAGGTCTGCCTCTGTAGAACTTGTAGAAGAAGAAGTTTTATCTGTTTTCTTGCATTGCATTGCAAGTGCCAGCGGGAATAACAGGAAAAGGAATAGCTGTCTCACTGTATTCAGGAATGAATGTTGCAATATAGAAAGGGCTAAAATCATGCCGCAGAGTTATCATAAATTCAGGTTACGTGCGTCACTTTCTTGACCAAACGAAAATTTGTCTTGCTGAACTACCAAAAATGCTAATTTTAATACAAACTAAAAACTTAAAACTATGAAAGGAACGCGTAATATTGGCTTGATAGTAATCGCAGCTATCGTCCTGATTTTTGTTTTCTGGGGTTGTAGCGGATACAATTCGGTGGTGAAGGAGGATGAAACGGTGAAGAATTCCTGGGCCAATGTGCAAAGTGCCTACCAACGCAGGTCCGACCTCATTCCAAACCTGGTAAACACAGTAAAAGGTGAAGCCAATTTTGAACAGGAAACTCTTACGCGCGTTATCGAAGCCAGGGCAAAAGCAACTTCAACCACGCTTACGGCTGATCAGCTTACGCCTGAAAATATAGAAAGGTTCCAGCAGGCCCAGTCACAATTAAGTGGTGCCCTGAGCAGGTTACTTGTAACGGTCGAGCAGTATCCCAACTTAAGAGCGAATGACGCTTTCAGGGCCTTACAGGCAGAGTTGTCTGGCACTGAAAACCGGATTAATGTCGCCAGGAACGATTTCAACGCAACAGTCAATTCTTATAATACCAAGGTGAGATCCTTTCCGATGAACATTTTCGCGGGGATGTTTGGATTCAGGCCCAGGGAAGGTTTCAAGGCCGATGAAGGTTCGCAAACTGCGCCAAAAGTTGATTTCAATACTACAAAGTAAGCAGTGAAATTATTCCCGTGGTTTAAACCGAAAGAGTTCTTTTCTCCAGGAGAAAAGGAGCGTATAGTGCAGGCCGTGCGCGAAGCCGAACGTATGACCAGTGGCGAAGTGCGCGTATTCGTAGAAAGCCGCTGCCGGTATATGGATGCAATCGACAGAGCCGCCGAAATCTTTTTCCAACTTAAAATGGATAAAACGGTAGACCGTAATGGTGTACTGGTGTATGTGGCAATGAAAGATCACCAACTGGCGGTATTTGGTGATGAAGGCATCGATAGAAAAGTGGGTAAGGAATACTGGGCACAGGAGTTGAAAGTGATGATCAGGGCGTTTAACAGGGATAATTATGCAGAAGGCATACGACTATGCGTGGAAGATATAGGCAAAGCATTGCACTATCATTTTCCATTCAACAACGATACAGATAAAAATGAACTGCCGGATGATATTGTCTTTGGCAGATGATACGAAGAAAATTCATGAAAATATTCCTTACGAGTTGTTTAATCCTGGTTTCCATCCTGGCGGGTGCACAAATGCCTGTGCCACCAAAGCCGGCTATTACCGAAGGATTGGTAATCGATCTCACCAACACGCTTACAGCATCACAAAAAGAACAGCTCAACAGGAAATTGATTGCTTATGATGATAGCACCTCCAACCAGGTAGTTGTTGTCATTATCCCGAGTTTAAAAGGCAACCCGGATTCTTCACTAGTGTATCCCATCGAAGATGTAGCATTAAGAATTTTGCGTGATTGGGGTGTTGGCGGACAAGCTAATAAGGACAACGGAATTGTATTACTTGTCGCCAAAAACGACAGGCAACTGCGCATAGAGACGGGTTATGGCCTTGAAGGTGCCATACCTGATATGACCGCAGCATCGATCATTGATCATAATATCGTCCCGCATTTCAAGAATGGTGATTATTTCGGTGGCCTCGCAGAAGGCACCGATGCTATCATTAAAGCAGCCGCTGGTGAATACACCGCACCAAAGAACTATGCAAATCGTAAGAAAAAGGATACTGGAATTAGTTTCGGCCGGATCATTTTCATAATGATCATCCTGTTTTTTGTATTAGGAGGAATGGGTGGCGGCCGTGGTCGTGGCGGAGGTATGATGTCACGACGTGGGTATAGAGGTGGATGGATTCCGCCGATATTTCCGGGTGGAGGCTGGTCAGGCGGTGGCGGTGGTGGCGGCTGGTCTGGTGGCGGCGGCGGCGGATTTGGCGGCTTTGGCGGCGGAAGCGGCGGCGGCGGCGGGGCAAGCCGCAGCTGGTAGTTAGGGAACATAAAAGATAAAAGTTAAAAGATAAAAGTGGTATTCATTCGGAACCTCCGAATGAATACCACTTTTATCTTTTATCTTTTAACTTTTATCTTTCAAAAGCCTTTCTTATCCTCTTCTGGCAATTTCGATTTAATAAAATTTACCAGTTCAGAAAGTGCAGTATTACTGGCATCACTCTTAAGTGCTTCCATTTTGCTTGCGAGTAACCCTTTTAATATCATGCCGTTGATAAACGGATCTGTCTGGCTTTTGAAATTGGCCGGGATTTCATCCCTGAATTTTACAATCTCTTCAACACCCCACTTTACTTTTTCAGTATTCTTTAAAGCAGCGAGGTATGAACTCAGGATGTTGATGGCATTGAATTTATTTTGGCTTAAAGGCATTTTTGAGAAATCACCAATGATCTTGTCGGCCATGCTTTCATCACCTGTTTTTACGAATGCGGTAATGATAGCTTCATCCAATACACCTTTGGCAGGTTTTGCAGAAAGGTCACGGGCAATAGCAAGTGCGCCAGCCTGGTCGATTCTTGAAAGTGCATTCAATGCATTGCCAGCAACAGTATAAGATGAATCGTTGACGGCATTTTTAAACAAACTATTGTAATCGTTTTTCTCAAGATCACCCAGTTTGGCAATCGCATTGGCTCTTGTAAGAGCGTCTTTGTTGGTTTTGGCAAGTTGCAGCAACACGGGCTCGGCAGCAGCGCGCATGCCATCTTTTTTCATATCAATTTTGCCGATAGCATATACTCGCAGTGGAGCAAATTTGTCGTTCAAAGCACTCTTAAGCAGGTCAACTGCTTTAGGATCATCCTGTTTTTTCGCGGCAAAGTCAATAGCCTCTCTTCGATCCAGGTAGTTGCCGGCATATTTATATTGATGTACAAAGTTGTCAAGTGTTTTATTATCCTTCTTGTTCCAAAGAAGTACTTTATCACCATCCACATTCACCAGTTCGGGTCTTTTGGTATAAGGAATGCTGAAAGTATCCACTGCATTGTTTGCCCACACCTGGTGCCGGGTTTTTGTTGCTCCATTATATACATCAATAGCGATGGGTAGCCTGAACAATTTTGATTTCTGTGTTTGTTTCACAATCACATTTACGCGACCGGCAGCATCGTCATATACATAATCGATCTCTACAGTCGGATGTCCACTGCCAAAATACCATTGATTGAAATACCAATTGAGGTCGCGCCCGGTAACTTCTTCAAAAGCCAGTCGCAACTGGTGAGCTTCCGCTGATTTGAATTTATTTGTTGTAAGATACAGGTTGAGTGATTTGAAGAAAGCTTCATCGCCTACGTGGTTGCGCAACATATGCAAAATGCGTCCGCCCTTTTGGTAGCTCACGGCATCAAACATGTCTTCGCGGTTTTCATATTGAAAACGTACGAGGTTTTTATCCTGGCTGCCGCTTTGCAGGTAGCCCTGCATGCCCTGGAAATTTTCTGCATCCCCGGCATCCTTACCATATTTGTATTCGTCCCAGAGTGTTTGACTGTAATCTGCAAAGGATTCATTGAGCGTAAGATTGCTCCAGCTTTCGGTAGTTACATAATCACCAAACCATTGGTGAAACAATTCGTGCGCGATGGTGCCTTCCCAGATATTGCCATCCACCAGTTGACGTGCGTCCTGTTGTGCAGTTTCCTGGTGAATAGTTGCGGTGGTATTTTCCATGGCGCCAGCTACATAATCGCGCCCTGTGATTTGGGCATACTTTACCCATGGATAATCGACGCCGGTTATTTTAGAAAAATAGGACATCATTTCAGGAGTATTGCCAAAAATTTTTCGCGCTACGGGGGCGTAGTCCTTTTCTACATAGTAACTCACCTCTTTTCCTTTCCAGGTATCTTTTATTACTGCATATTCACCCACACCCAGGAAAAAGAGATAGGGGGCATGTGGCAAATCCATTTTCCAGTAATCACTGCGCGTACCATCTGCATTTTTCTTTTGAGATACAAGTTTGCCGTTGCTAAGGGTTACATACTTATTATCTACGGTAATGGTAAGCTCCTGCGTTGTTTTCTGGTTGGTTTTGTCAATGGTAGGGAACCATGCTGAACTTGATTCCGTTTCTCCCTGTGTCCAAATTTGTGTGGGTTTATCCTTTTCCTCACCGAGGGGATTGATAAAATACATCCCTTTTATTCCAAGCAATGCGCCTTGAGAATACTTCTCTTCAAACTCATCTGGCTTGGCTGTATATTCTACATATATAGTATAGGCTTCGCTGCTTTTGTACGTTTTGTCGAGTTTTATCCGAAGCTGCCAATCATCGTAGCTGTATTTTAATGGTAATTGTTGTGTTCCCTTTACAAGCGCAACTTTTTTAAGCTCCATGCCTTTTGCATCCAGCGTCAAAGAGTCGGTTGGATAAAAATGAGGTTGAAGTTTTATCCAGGCTTTACCATAAAGCCATGATTTACTAAAATCAGGTTTTAGTTCGAGTTTAGTATGTACGAGATTATTAATACGAGTCGGCGTTTCCTGGTAAACTTTTTTCCAGGATGTATCCCTTGGTGGACCATGCTGGGCAAACAGGATTAGAACCGGAAAAGACAGTAACACGAGGAGTGAGAGTTTCTTCATATATTCAATTTAGGGCTGGAAAATTACAGATTAACAACCATTATAACGTCGCGGAATGGGACGGGTGGTCTGCGGTTTTAACAAGATGTTGCCGGATCCTGTTTTTTAACGTAGGATTTAAAGTAAATTTGTAGAGGTCCCTAACAGCCCGAAAATGATTAAACTACTTCTGTGTTCCCTGTTTGCATTTGGCTATATGGAAGCCAACTCGCAAAAGCTATATTTTATTTACCTGCAGTCGGAGCAGGAGCAGCCATTTTTTGTAAAACTCGATGAGAAAATTCATAGTTCATCGGCTTCAGGTTTCCTGATTCTTTCCCGGCTTCATGACAGCACTTACAATTTTAGTATCGGTTTCCCTGCGCAGAAGTGGACAGAGCAGAGATTTTCTGTCACGATCGCTTCAAAGGATCACGGTTTTATATTGAAAAATTTTGGAGAAAAGGGGTGGGGCTTATTTGATATTCAAACAATGGCGGTGAAAATGGCATTACCGTCGGGAAATAAAGACGGGACCATACGAACCGAAAAAAAAGAAGTGTCCGCCTTTACGGATATTTTGGCCAGGGCCGCCGATGATCCTTCATTGCGGGAGAAAACAATTACTGTTGCAAAAAAGGAAGAGCCAAAGGCAGTAGAGCCTCAACAGGCAGTGGTGAAAGTGGATGTGCCAAAACAAACTGTTCCTGAACCACCTGCCAGTAAACCCACAATAACGGAAACGCCGAAGGACGTAGTAATTGATAAACAGGCTGAACAAGTTGAAAAGTCAACCGTCAAAAACGATCCTGTTACAACACAACCTAAGTCGAATGCAATACCGGTTCCCGCTAATACAGGAAAAGTTGAAGACAAGGTGGCGGATACAAAAGAACCAGTTATTGATAGCGAAAAGTCAACAGCAATTGCGGTCAATGATTCCCAACCAAGTAAACCGGTTGTAAAAACAGAAACTTTCGAAAAGCAATCAGCACCTGTGCAGTCGTCGCCTGAGGTAAAAGAGGCATCGACAACCGGTGCGCCAACGGACCTATATAAGCGATCCCAGGTAACGAAGAATAAGGAACTATCAACAGATGAGGGAGTGAGTATTGTTTTTATTGATGATGCAGGTAACGGATCGCCTGATACGATTAATATTATCATTCCCAATTCCAAATCAGTAATTGTCGCGGCAAAGGAAACACCTGCGGATCAGAAAAAATTTCTCGATATTAACACGGACGTTCCCAAGGAGAATACAAATGCTGATGTACATAAAGATGCAGCAACTACTGTAGCTAAAGAAACTGCGTCAAAGCCTCCTGTAAAAAACAATTGTAAAGCAATTGCTACTGATAATGATTTTTTGAAGCTGCGTAAAAAAATGGTTTCTGAAACCGATGACGATGATATGGTAGATGAAGCACGCAAGTATTTTAAAACGATGTGTTTTACCACTGCGCAGGTAAAAAATCTCGGTGTATTGTTTCTTGATGATCTTGGTAAGTACAAGTTCTTCGATATGGCCTATGTCTTCGTTTCCGACCTTGACAACTTTCCTTCTCTCCAGTCGGAACTTAAGAATGAATACTACATTAATAGGTTTAGAGCCATCCTTGGCGGGAAGTAGATAAAAGATAAAAACTAAAAGATAAAAGATAAAAGATTAAAGTTTTCATCCGACTATTCTGCTCTTAATCTTAAATATCGGTTTCGGTTGTTCAAGTTAGCTTCCATTTATCTTTTACTTTTCTCACTGCTCTATCTTTTTTCAATAATTTTATTTATCACTTAGTTTCGGTTCTTCTACCTGAAACAACTTTTATCTTTTAACTTTTATCTTTTATCTAAAACATGCGCTATTTCCTCGAACTAAGTTACAAAGGCACCAACTACAGCGGTTTTCAATCGCAGGAAAATGCCAATACGGTACAGGCGGAGGTGGAGCGTGCTTTTGCGGTATTGCAGCGAGAGGAAGTATTGATGACGGGTTCGTCCAGGACAGATGCGGGGGTGCACGCATTGCAGAATTATTTTCATTTTGATTATGCGGCTTTGATACATCCCCAGTTTGTATATAAGATGAATGCGATCCTTCCGGCAGATATCGTGGTAAAAAGGTTGTTGTTGGTGGGGGAAGAGCGTCATTGTAGGTTCGATGCGGTAAGTCGCGAGTACAGGTATTATATCTACCGGTCCAAGGATCCTTTCTTGCGTGACAGGGCGTTCTACTTTCCTTATAAGCTGGCAATAGAGCGCATGCAGGAGGCGGCTTCGGTATTAATGGAGTATAGGGATTTTACTTCTTTTTCAAAACGCAATACCCAGGTAAAGACATTTGAATGCAGTATAATGGTGAGTGAGTGGATAAGGGAAGGGAGTTGTTGGGTGTACCGGGTAAAGGCCGACCGTTTTTTGCGGGGCATGGTTCGGGCGTTGACGGCTACCATGCTTAAAATCGGGAGGGAGAAGATGGATTTGTCGGATTTCAGGGGCATTATTGAGGCAAGGGATTGTACCCGCGCGAGTTTTGCGGTGCCGGCGCAGGGCTTGTTTTTAATGGGTGTGGAGTATCCGGAAGGGGTGATTAGTTAGTGGTGAGGATTTTTTTCTGGGCTGAAACCCTTGATACAGGCTCATTTGGTTGATTTTATGATTTTTATTAGGAAAAAAGATTTGGCGAGAACTACATCACCCTTATCTTTGCACCCCGCTTCGAAAAAAGGCGGTTAGTTCTCTGAAAATTGTGGATACACTGTGAGGCAAATGTGAACAAAAGCGAGCCTAAAAATTTGCTGGTAAAAATTGATCCCTTACCTTTGCCGTCCGTCTTTAAAAAACGGGAACAGTTCTTCACAAAACAAATTGATTTTCACGCCAAAGGATTCAAAAAATTTTGTAAAAAGTCGAAGAAAAATTTGGTAGAAATAAAATGGCCCTTACCTTTGCACTCCCGTTCAAAAAACGGGGTTGTTCTTAGAGTCTCTCTAAGAAGAAAAAGTAGAGCCGAAAGATCTTTGAAAGTTGGGAAACAATAGCACTGTCTTTAGATTATTCTAAGGACAAACAATAGGTAAGTCAAGCTAAATACAATTTAGATTTGACACGTTAATTTTCTCTTGAGAATTTTATACTGTCAGTATCAAACATCATTTACAATGGAGAGTTTGATCCTGGCTCAGG
>CBFGYO010000139.1:0-10631 GCA_965652975.1 uncultured Chitinophagaceae bacterium
ACCTGCTCGTGGCAGAAAGAAACTACTTTGTTCTCAGACGTCTTTACGTCGTTCTGGAACTTGCTCAGGATGGTCATTGCGGCTACCGTTGGTACCATTCTGAAATAAGCAGCTTCCCAGGTATTGTTTCCTTTATTTTTTGTCGGTGGTTTTGTAAGGTCGATCTGTAAAGAGTTTTCAAAGTTCTGTTTGATCAGCGGATCGACAGCAAGGACATCAGCTTTGTATTTGGCTAATGCATCATGAAGTTTTTTTCCTTCACCTTTATCAACCATTATACGAGTAGCGATATCCAGGTTATCTTCTTTGAAGCTCTTATTAGGATCTCCAGGTTTACCACCTGCTTCTGTGAGGATCTGATCTTTCAGACCCTGGATATAATCATATACATTTTTAGATAAGTCAACTACCTGCTTGGCTTTCGGCTGCCACAGTGTTGCCCTTTCTCTTGTTGTTGGATCTGACATTTTATCTGTCAACGATTCCATTACTGTCTTCGTGGAATTGTTAACGGTTGTATTGGTCTTTTCCAAACTATTGTTTACCGTTTTGAAGGCATTCAGGATCTCGGATGATACGTTCAGAGCCAGCAGCGCTGTTAGAACGAGATACATCATGTTGATCATCTTTTGCCGTGGCTCACGAGGTAAAGACATGACGAGTTATGGTTTTTGTTTTTAGAAATGGTGACTTTCATAAATCACGGATACGGATATCGGAATTAAAAAACGAACCCTTCTACCGTTAGTTAAATTTAGTTGCGACCCTGCATTGCGCTGAGCATGTTGCCATAGATATTGTTCAGGCGGCCCAGGTTGTTAGCAAGTAAGGCGATTTGATCCTGTGCTTTCTTAGCATCAGTAACACTGCCTTCCATTGCCTGCGATGCGTTTACAAGGTTGCTATAGAACTGGTTCATAGCTTTCAGGTGATTGTTAGTATCCTGCAGCTCCAGTTCATAAATTGTATTTAAAGAAGACAGGTTCTTTGTCATTACCTGCACTTGTTCGTGGAACATCTTAGTTCCGTCAGCAGCTTTGTTGAAATGTTCGATGCTGTTGGCTGCGCCTACATAAGCATCTTTCATTTGACCCAAAGCAGTTGCTGCTTCTTTAGTTTTAGCTGTATAGTCACCAGTAGCAGCTACTACATCAGTGATATCAGACATTTTATCTACTGTAGTACCTAATTTTTTGAAGTTGTCACCCAGGCGACCCAGGTTGGCAGGAGTGATATCAGCATCTTTCAGCATATCCTCCAGTTTGTTTAAAGCAGGGTTTCCTGTAGAAGCACCTGGTAAAGTCAAAGGAGTTGGTTTGAAATCCGGCTCCAGGTCAGGGTGCTTGTTGATGTCAGGAAAATAACGCTGCCAATGTGGTTCTTCTGGCGGAGGCACCATGAAGGCCATTACCAGGAACACGATTACCTCGGCTAACAGACCAGCAGTGATCATTTCATCGGCTGCAGGCCAGTGACGAATTTTGAACAGTGCGCCAAGGATAACCACGGCAGCAAAGAAAGCGAAGATAAAGTTGAGGACTACTTGACCTCTGTGAGTTTTAAAGAACATCATAACGGGTTCGTTTTTATAGATTATTAAATTTTAACTAATAAAATTAAACGGATAAATGAAGTGAAAATTGTATAAAAAGAGGTCTTTCATTTGAAAGACCTCTCTTAAGATTTTTATCTGCGACGGCCTTTTTGAGGGGCTGCAGGTAAATCGATTACGCGGCGGAAACCGATGTAAGATTTTGTAGTATCCTGGTATTCGTAAGTGCTGGTACCGTTCTGCAGGTAGTAGCCGACATCTTTCCAGCTACCGCCACGGATGATCTTACGCTTCATCAGCGGAGGATCGTCATCTTTGGCATTCCAGCGAACATCAGGGTTCATATCATGTTGGAAGTTATTGCGTCCTTCGTAGTAGATAGAAGAAGTCCACTCAGCTACGTTACCAGCCATGCAATACAGACCATAATCATTAGGCCAGTAAGCATCGGCACGTACTGTATAGAATCCACCATCTTCCGGATAGTTACCACGACCAGGTTTGAAGTTGGCCATCAAACAACCTTTCTTGTTACGCAGGTAATAGTTACCCCATGGGAACATCGTTTGTGAACGACCACCACGGGCTGCATATTCCCATTGTGCTTCTGTAGGCAGGCGGAAGTCTGATTCCTGTGCCCTTTTCTTTGAATCAAGGAAAGTGTTGAGGTAGTGTGTGCTCCACTCGCAAAACGCTGTAGCCTGTTTCCAGTTCACACCTACAACAGGGTAGTTACCAAATGCAGGGTGTGAAAAATAACGCTTGGTCATTGGCTCGTTATACGAATAAGAGAAGTCACGTATCCAAACCAGTGTATCGGGGTAAATCGGAATATCTTTCTTTACAATGAACTTGGAGCGGGGTTTACCTGCATTTTCTCTTTTTGCTGCTTCTTTCAGGTCAAACACCTCAGAATGGTAGATCAGCTTTGACTGGTCGATCTCTTTTTTACCGAAGACCCTGTCTTCCGGTGCAAGGATCATATCAGTCTGGCCAAGTGCTTCCACATTCTTTGGATCACTCCAGTTGAATTTTTTCATTTTTTCCCAATCAACATACTCGTTTCCATCAGAGCCGGCTTTGATATGGCCAAGTTTACGGGCGGCTACAGAGTCACGAACCCAGAATACAAACTGACGGTATTCGTTGTTGGTGATCTCGGTATGATCCATCCAAAAACCACTGATAGATACGGAACGGTTACGGGCACTAAATGCATATGCAGGATCCTCATCACTTGGACCCATATGGAACGTACCCTGGGGTATGTACACCATGCCCGGAGGCTTTGGCAACACATATCTGTTTCCCGGGGCGATACCATGCACCTGACCGTCGTTGGGAAGGCTTCCGCCTTTGTTTTTCTTACCTCCCAGGATGCCGCAACTCGTCATCATCGTTACGCACAAAACTGCGAGGAAATAGTAGATAGGGTTTTTCATTTTCATACACTTAAAGGGTATTGGGCAAATATAATCTTTTGGGTTACTCGGTTGCACAAGGTTATAATTTATTTTTTCAATTCAAAGTGGTTTTTACGAGGTAAAATCTCTAACGGTTATTATGTTCAATTATTGTATTAACTAAAAATTAATTGGCCGCTTTAGCACTGTTTATCAGTGCTATAAGATCAGCCACTGCTATAACGGGCAACCTGCATGCATAATTGTGGCACAACCATATGTTCGTTTCATCACCTAACTGTTTGCCATTCAACAAAGGCCACTTTGAAGGCTCTTTTGCAACCATCAATATACGATGCGGGATATACGCCGCCAATAGTGTTTTATGCAAACTTTCCGGGGTTTTTCCGGTAACTGCCAGTTCATTTGTCCCCTTAATTATTTCCTGGAAAAGGGTAGCCCATACAGCAAATGAACCCGGATATTTGATTATTATTTTTTCCAACCCGCCTACCATGCTCCTGCTTCGCTCCTGCCACTCCGGACGGTCAAACAATAGCGATAGGTGATACAAATTATACGCCATTACACTATTCCCTGATGGGACCGCGCTATCATACACTTCCTTTTTACGCACAATAACGTCGGCCTGGCCCGCAGGCGTATAAAAAAAGAGTTGTGTTTCCTCGTCGGAAAATTGCGTCAAAACCAATTGGGTGATCTTTTCTGCCTCCAGTAGCCAACCTGTATCGCCTGTTATCTCCTGCAGTTGAATGAGTGCCTGAATTAAAAAAGCGTAATCGTCCAGGAATGCCGGGAATTTAGCCTTTCCATCCTTCCAAGTATGATGAAATGCTCCCGCGCCCGACTGCTGCTTTAGATTATCAAGAATAAAACGCATGTTGTCTAATGCCAGTTGCCTGTACGCTTCTTTGCCCGTAGCAGCATACGCTTTGCTGACAGCGGTATTCATCAGCGCATTCCATCCCAAAATGATCTTATCATCAAGCGAAGGGCGAATACGCACCATCCGCTCCACCATCAATTTTTCTTTTCCACGTTCCAGTATCTCCCGCAATACCTGCTGGCTTATTCCCTTGCTTTCAGCATATTTTTCCACGGGCACCTTCACGCGGAGGATATTTTTCCCCTCCCAATTACCGCGCGGAGTTATATCATAATAGTCGCAAAACACATCCGCATCATCTTCCAGCAGCCCCTTCACCTCTTTATAATCCCAAACATAAAATCTTCCCTCCTCCCCTTCACTGTCTGCATCCAGGGCCGCATAAAAAGCTTTTCCTTCCCATGATAATTCCCTTAGCACAAAAGCGATGGTTTCATCAATTACCTCGCGGTAACGTTCGATGCCGGTAAGCTGAAAGGCTTCGCTCAATACCGACACCAGCAAAGCATTGTCATAAAGCATTTTTTCAAAATGCGGAATCAGCCATTCGGTATCGGTCGCATACCGCGCAAACCCTCCACCGGCCTGGTCATAAATACCGCCTTCGATCATCTTGTCGAGGCTTAACAGGGCTTGCTGCAATGCCCTATCCCGCAATGGAACAGCTTCACCTGCATGCGCTTCGTTTTTCGCATAGGCGGTTTCGTTATAATAGCGTAGTAAAAATTGAATGGTAAAGGTTTGAGGAAACTTGGGAGCTTTTCCGAATCCTCCCCAGGTGGTATCGCCCGTGGCAAGAATGTTGCTGACTGCCGTATCAAGTTTATCCGCGGTGAATACATCATTGCCCTTTGCTGGTTGTATTCCAAATGCATTGGAGCTAACGAGATGATCGGTGAGATTTTCCGCCTGGGCATCTATCTCATGCCGTCTTTCATGAAACGCAGTCTTAATACCAAGCAATGTCTCCTGCCACGAAGGCCTGTTGAATGCGTTTTTCGGCGGAAAATATGTTCCTCCATAAAAAGGCTTTCCTTCCGGTGTCAAAAAAACATTCAGAGGCCAACCCCCACTTCCTGTCATTGCCTGCACGGCATCCATATATATATGATCGAGATCAGGCCGTTCCTCGCGGTCGATCTTGATATTTACGAAATGTTCATTCATAATGCCCGCTGTAGCTTCATCTTCGAAACTTTCGCGCTCCATTACATGGCACCAGTGGCATGCTGAATAGCCGATGCTTACAAGTATGGGTTTATTTTCTTTCCTGGCTTTTTGCAGGGCCTCTTCGCCCCATGGATACCATTCTACCGGGTTATGCGCATGCTGCAACAGATAAGGACTTGTTTCCCCAACGAGATGATTACTGTGACTGGGCATAACGGGAATTAAGTGTGTTTGCAGGTATGAGAATAAAGGAAGAGCAAAAGGTATGCAAAAAGTCATTCCAGCAATCACACAATGAGGATGACTGGCAAAGCCACATCTTAAAAAGATGCAATTGAAATTATTTCTTTTTGAGCGTAGCTACGATATACTGCTCCAGGGCAGCTACCATGCTTGGTGTTTGGGGTTGTGGAGCTTTAATTTCCAGTTTCAGGCCCGCTTCTTCTGCTGCTTTGGAAGTATTACTTCCAAAAGCTCCGATCACGGTCCCGTTTTGTTTGAACTTGGGTAAATTATCGAAGAGGCTCTTCACACCACTTGGTGTAAAGAAGCACATGATATCATATTCGTTTTTTGTAAGCAGGTCCTTTACATCGCTGCTCACACTGCGGTACATGAAGGCCAGGGCAAACTCGCAATTATTTGTCTTGAGCCAGTTGACTATATCATTGTCCTGCTGATTTTCCGAACATACATAGAGAAACTTTTCATTGCTCTTATGCTTGTTTATCACTTCAAACATGCTTTTATTAGTGCCGTCAGCACCATAAAACACCTTGCGTTTGCGATATAGAATGAATTTTTGGAGGTAAAGGGCCACCGCTTCGGTGATGCAGAAGTATTTTGTATCCTGCGAAACACTGACTTTCATCTCCTCGCAAGTGCGGAAAAAATGGTCAATAGCGTTCCTGCTGGTGAAAATTACACCAGTATAATTCTGAATTTCGATCTTTTGCTTGCGAAAATCCCTTGACGGAATAGGCTCCAGCCGGATGAATGGCTGGAAATCCAGATGCACACTGTACTTACGAGACAACTCGAAATACGGCGATTTGTCGCTTTCGGGTCTCGGTTGGGTAATCAGGATCTTGTTTATCGCTTTGGCCTGAACGTCGGCCTTGTTAACCCCATTTTTTACCATGTTCGGTTCGGCTAAAGTTGTCCGCAAAGGTAAGTAGTTCTATTGAAAAAATACCAGTAAGAGCTTGTAAATCAGCAAAAGGGGGGCAACTTCAAAGGCACAGAGGTACAAAAAGAAATGAAACGGATTGAACCTGACCTGATTACGAACTGCAGCGTAGGATAATATAAACCGGTAAAGTAACAACGCCCCGATCCCGAACCACGACAAAACGAGCGCTATCGAATAGCCCGTGCCCGACATGAAGGCCAGCATTACGATGAACGGCAACAGGAAAACACCAATAACCTTATTAATAACAAACACGATAAAGATGTAAGAATCTGCAGCATCGCGCATATTAAAAATCCAACCGATGACTTTTAAGCCAAGAAATTTTACAAAGTAGATCGTAGAGAGGCCAATACAACTATAAAAAAAGTATCGCCAGTAATCTTCCCGCGCGATTAATCCATAATGTAAAAGCAGGAAGCACGCGTATAATGCAGCACTAATCACAAAAAATGCGTTGAGCAAGAGGGAAGGTAATGGTGTTTGCATCAATTGCTCACGTATTTGCCGGTATTTAAGTGTTGTTCGGAAGAAAAGCCTGAAGAGGTCGTTGAAGTATTTCGAGAAAGCCTGTTTTAGAAAAGCGAATAGCAGCAACAATGCAATGATCACATAAAAGAAAGCTTCCTTGCCCTGGCTCTTCCTTACTGCTGCCGATACGCGGACGGCTGATGAAGAATAACCCAGGTAAGGGTGATGATGTAATACCTGTTGGGAAAGAGGCACAGAATCATTCACCTTCCACTCTTGTATCACCCGCACAGGTTTCCTGGAAAATGAATCCGACATTGGATTATAGGGTTCCGTTGGAACCGGGGGCGTGTTTTGAGCAGTATCACGCTGTAAAGTATCAACACCTACGGATGATAACGAGTCCGGCTCGGTTTGTGCAAAAGCAGGTCCGGACAAAAAAAACAGTATCCCCAAAAGCAGCATGCAGTATCGGCTCACTACAGTTAATTATGTTGCAAAAGTATTGAACCTGCAATGAGCATACACATTCACTTGCAGGAATATTAAAAATAATTCACGAAGCCGAAATGTATTTTCGACTGTCGCAGGCTAAAGGGAGTGTCGTTGCGTTTGCCCACTGCCCACGCAATATTAAATATACCGGTCTTGGTTTCGAGTGCAAGTCCGAGCCCTGTGCCCAGGTAACCGTAATTTTCATTATAGTTCTGGCTATTGTTTCGCCCCCAACCAAAATCAGTAAATGCGTAAAAAAAAGAGTTCTTGCGCACGAGGTAGCGGTATTCAAGTGTTCCGATCGCGAATTGCGAGAGATACTGGCTTTCTTCATCAAAGCCCCGGAGTAATTTGTAGCCACCGATCTGGAACAGTTCATTCCTGAAAACATTCCCGCTTTGAAATAATCCGCCATTGGCAGCCGCTTTAATCGTACCCTGCTTGCCCAAAGGAAAATATTTTGCTACTGTCGCGCGCAACCGGAATTGGTAAGTTTGCATTTTCACTGTATCATACAGTGATCCGAAATAAAAATTCGGATCGCCCGGGTCTACGAGTTCAAGAACCTGGCTATTTTCTTTTATCTTTTTTGTACCCGCCGACACCGTAAGTTTTAATTCATTTCCCCGCCTGGGATTGAGCCGGTAATTGGTATTATTGAATTCGTAATCAATTCCCAGATTCACAGCATTCACATCGGCTTCATCCGGCAATCGGTGATACTGAAGCACGTAATCTGTATTTACACCATTGACAATTGTTTGAAATCTTTGCAGGAACAATTTGCCCGCCTGGTTACTATTTACAATATACTGTGCACCTATAACGAGGTTGATATTAACAAACGTGCTATCCTTCCGGAAAATGTCGAAAGCAAAATCAAGGCCCACCGGCGAGCGAAATATATAAGGATACTGGAAGATGAGGCTTAGTCGTGGCGACTTTACCTGCAACTGTTGCCAGTCGAGCCCAATTGTTTCTCCCGATCCCAATGCATTCTTGAGATTGATAGTAGCCTCGCCTGTGATAAGCATTTTTTTGGACGATAGTTGGTCATTGTTCGGCAGAAATCCGATCAACACATTTACCTGGCTGCTTCTTTTTTGTTTAAGATAAAGATTGAGCACGGAGCCTGTGCCTAATCGTGTAAGACTCGACGGTTGTTCTTCCTCTACATAGGGAAGTTCATTTATTTTTTTAGATACCTGAAGCAACCTGGACTTATTATAACTGCTCCCGTTCGGAATATCCAGGTAGCGTTGCAAATACAAATTGGAAATTTTTACATCGCCATACACTCGTATGCTGTCGATCTTGTAAGCAGGGCCTTTAGCAACCTTTAGCTGCGCACTTACCTGCTCATTCTCCATACGCATACTGTCGAGCCAAACTTTTGCAAACGGGTGTCCATTGTTTTCCAGGTAGTCCAGTATACGTTCCTGCCAACTTACTACCTGGCCAAAGTCCATCGGTTTGCCATCGAAAGTTTTTTCACGCCAGCCTACGGCATCGAGTAGCTCAGGGTCCACCTCGCGTGCATCTATTGACGCCCATCGATACACTTCTCCAACAAATAATACCACGCGGCCATATGCAGAGTCAAACTGCACACTGTCGACAGATGCCGTAACATATCCTTTAGCCATCAACTGTGCCGGTAGTTTATTAATGAAGTCAATACAGGCATACCGTGAAGAATATTTGGGGGAAACACCGAGCTGGTCAACTATAAATGCAGAATCCTTATCAATTCCACGAATCTGCAGGGGATAATTGGATTGTCCCTGTACTTTAAAGCACAGCAACATGGATACAAGCACCGATATTTGCAGTCTGAGTTTTGTCACTTCATTGAGGTAAATTCCACCAACGACCAGGTCGCGAATAAATTATATAATTCATTTGTTCGTTATACCGGAAGTTTAGTGCGAAATACACGGACTTTTTGTAAAAATATTCATTTAAATCGCAAGTACGTTTGGCAGGCATCTATATACATATCCCTTTTTGCAGGCAGGCTTGCCATTATTGCAATTTCCACTTCGCTACTTCTTTGCGCTATAAGAACGAAATGGTTGCCGCTTTATTGAAAGAAACTGGCGACCGGCAAGATTACATCCAGGATGAGGAAGTGGAGACGATCTATTTTGGTGGTGGCACTCCCTCACTACTACCTGCAGAAGACATTTCCATTCAGGCCGAGCTTTTCCGAAAGCTGTTTACAATCGCCGCTGATGCCGAATGGACTCTTGAAGCCAACCCCGATGACATTACGGAAGAAAAGCTGCTACAATGGAAAGCGGCGGGCATCAATCGGCTCAGCATCGGGGTACAAAGTTTTTTTGAGGAAGACCTTGCCTGGATGAACCGTGCTCATACCGCCAGCCAGGCCATTCATAACCTCCAGCTAGCGCGGGAGCATTTCGATAATATCAGTATCGACCTTATATATGGTACACCGCAGATGACTGCCAGTAAATGGGAATCCAATATTGAAAAAGCAATTAGCCTCCAAATCCCGCATCTTTCCTGCTATGCGCTGACAGTGGAACCCAAAACGCCACTCTTCAAAATGATTGAAGAGCATCGTTCGCCCAACACTGATCCCGAAAAACAGTCCGAGCAATTCATGGTATTGATGCAAAGCCTCGAAGCAGCAGGGTATGAACACTACGAGATTTCCAATTTTGCAAAGCCTGGCTTTCGCAGCCGCCATAATTCATCGTACTGGCAGGGAAAGAAATATCTTGGCATCGGGCCGTCTGCACATTCGTATGACGGAACATCACGTCAATGGAACGTTGCCAACAATTCACGATATATAGATGCGGTTAATATTGGTATCATAGCTTATGAGAAAGAAGAGCTCACTCCTACTCAAAAAATAAATGAACAGATCATGATATCCCTGCGAACGATGGAGGGAATTGCACTTGATAAGTTCGATGAATCTTCAAGGAATCAACTAAAAACTGTCAGCAGGAAATTTATTGAAAATGGGTTGCTGTTGGAAACAAACAATTCGCTTGTATTAACGAACGAAGGGAAATTACTGGCGGATGGGATTGCTGCTTCGATGTTTTTCTAATCGGTAATGCGCAAGAGTCTTTATTCGCTTTTTTACCACATAGGAACATAGAAGCATAGATCAGCATAGACCTGAAGTTAATTCTATGTTCGCCTATGCTTCTATGCTCCTATGTGTTAAAAAAAAGCTGGTAAGGAATTCTTTCCAGCCATATCTATGATGATCTTTGTGTCTATGATTCTATCCGCCGGTTGGCGGACGCGGTGTGGTAAAAAAGCTAAAAAGGATAACTTCGAAAATAAATTAGGATATATTTCAGTAACTCAGAATTTCTGCTGATTAGGATGTATTTCAGTAACTCAGAATTTCTGCTGATGTTTCCAAAAATCATACATCTGTTTACCCGCCAGGCA
>CBFGYO010000140.1:0-10486 GCA_965652975.1 uncultured Chitinophagaceae bacterium
TAAAAGATAAAAGTTCATCCATTTCGGGATTTCCCTAATGAATGAACTTTTATCTTTTAGCTTTTATCTGTTTTAACTGCGACGCTTAATCGTGCAGCCAACGGACTTGGTATTCTCCGGGTTTATTTTTTCATTTTTTGCCAGTTTTTCAACTGCCCATTTGAGGTAAGGTTGGGCGTCTGCGGCGGCATTTGGATTGTCGTCGATTGCACCATGGTACACGAGTTTTCCTTCTTTATTAAACAGGAAGCATTCAGGCGTACGATTGGCGCCAAAAGCGTCGGCCATTGCCGAATTGTCGTCAACTACATAGTTAAAGGAGTAGCCCATCTTTTTGGCATATGACTTCATATCATCGTAAGAATCGCCATTATCACGGTAAGCCTCATTCGAATTAACCAGGATAACCCCGATATCATTCGACAGTGCTGCCTTGCATGATGCAAGGGTGCGGGATTCATACTTTACTACAACGGGGCAGGTATTGCAACTGAACATTACCAGCAGCCCGTTTTTACGCATAGCATCTTTGAATGAAACATCTTTGCCCGTAATGTCTTTCATTTTTTTATCCGCATTGGGGATGCTTGCACCAATGGGAAGTGGATCATTGACTTTGCCAAGGAGCAACATTCCAGCAATAGCCACAGGAAACGCAGCAAACAATATTTTTTTCATACTTATGAGTTTAGGAGTTACCAAATTTCGGCAATCAAACCGGTTTTTCCTCGCCGTTGAGCAGATTATTGTTCCGTTCATCGGCTATTTTTTTAAGTGAAGAAACACTTACATTCAGCTCAAATCCAATAAGTAGTACAAAAGAATTGAAGTAAATAAGCAACATGAGTATCAAAACAGTACCAATGGAGCCATATAGTTCATTGTAATTACCAAGATTGTTGACATACCAGGAAAAGCCCATTGTGAACAGGATCATCAGGAAGGTGGCTACAATGGAACCGGGGCTTATCAAATGCCACTTCTTGTGTACGGCCGGCGCATGCCTGTAGATGTAAGAAATGGAAATAAAGAAAAGGAGGATGATGATCAGCCATCGCAGGTTAGTGATGATCTTTATCGCGAGCTGGCTTTCGATACCCAAATAGGTAAGTACCGCCTCCCGGGCTATCAGCATCAGGATGGAGGTTAGAATGAGCACAAACAACACCATCGTGATCTTAAGTGCTACCCACCTTTTCTGTATCACCTTTCGTTTGCGGAACCCAATATAATTTTTATCGAAAGTGCGCATAATACCCATGACAGCATTGGAAGAAAAATAAAGGGATAGAATAAAACCCAACGATAAAAGTCCATTGCGTGGGTTATTGATAAAATCCGCCAGGAATCTTATCAGTACAGAATTATCTTTTTGGCCTGGTATTACATCACGAATCAGGTCATACAGTTCTTCTTCCACACGATCGGGAATGGGCAAAAAAGGAATGAGCGTAAATAAAAAAATAATCGCTGGTGGAATGGCCATTACGAAATTGAAAGCGATGGACGAAGCTCTTTCGCTCATGCCAACGGTCTTTAGCTGTCCATAAAAAAACTGGATCACATCATATAAAGGAATGCCACGAAAACCGGGAAAAGAGATGGCTTTACTTTTCCGGACCAGGTACCCGAAAGGCGAGGAGTCTGTAACCCTTTTTTTTATGCGCGTGTAGATCGGCATCGTTTATTTTGTTTGGCCGGCATTCTTTATCGAATCCTTTTTCTTCATCAACTCCGTCAACTCCGATTGATATAAGCGGGCATATTTCATATGATCCTCGTAATTGCTGGTGAAAATATGCGATCCGTCAAAATTGCTGTTCGCAACAAAGTAGAGGTAGGATGTTTGCGGGGTGTTGAGCACCGCTTCAATCGATTCAAGCGAAGGTGTACAGATCGGGCCCGGAGGTAGTCCTTTATTTACATAAGTGTTATAAGGAGAAATGGTTTGTGTATGTCCGCGAAGTATTCTTCTCAATTCAAAATTCTTCAATGCAAATTTCACAGTAGGATCGGCTTGCAGTGGCATCCCCTGGTTGATCCTGTTGAGGTAAACGCTCGCGATATTGGGTTTATCCGAAGCCTTATTTGTTTCCTCTTCAATAATTGAAGCCAATGTTGTGGCTTCTATCGCCGTGAGCCCAAGGTTCTTTGCTTTTTGTCGACGCTCATCTGTCCAGAATTGCTGGTAAGCATTGTTCCATTGCCTGAATATTCTGCCGGCGGTCGTGTTCCATTTCATTGTGTAAGTGAGCGGCATCACGGCAGCCATTACCGTATTGCTGTCAAAACCAAATGATCGTAATGAGTCGGCACTGTTCATGAAGCGAATCATTTGCAGCGAGTCGCATTCAAACATCCTGCCTACGCGGCCGGCCAGTGCTTCCTTTGTCCTGATCCTCGTGATCACGAAATTGAGTGGTGCCTGGTTTCCGTTGCGAAGCATCCGCACCAGGTTTACCACGCTCATGCCTTTTTGCAGTTTATAACGTCCGGGTTTTACCTGTTTATACTTCAACATGCGGGAGGTATAATCAAACCAGGCGCCTGCATCCAGGAATTTTTGTTGGGTGAGTTCTTTTTTTACCGTAGCGTAGTCGGAGCCTGTTTTTATATAAAAGAATTCGCCGGAAGGGGTGCGTACGGCAGGACCAAAAAATTTCCAGCCTATAAAGATTGCCGCGAAGATCAATACCGCCAGGATGCCAAATACGAGCTTTCGTTTCATCAGATAAAAGTTATTGGTTTGATAAGGTTGGATTTATCCCTGTATTGCTACAATAAACAAAGTAAATAAAAAACCCTGATCTCGATTGAACCAGATCAGGGTGGTAAAATATGATTACGCGATACTACCTGTTGGTATCAGGCGTAGTTGGTTGTTGTTGTTGTGGAGCAGTTCCCTGTTGAAACGGTGCTGCGCCCGGTGGTGCAGTATTTACCGGTGCAGGTCCTACGTTACGAATAGTATTGCCTGCACCATCGCCGATAAACACAGTGGCTGTAATGCACAATACAGCAATTACTGCTGCGAAGATCCAGGTGCCCTTTTCGAGGACATCCGTAGTTTGCTTAACGCCCATGAACTGGTTGCTAAAGCCGCCGAAGCTTCCGGCCAGGCCGCCACCTTTCGGGTTTTGAATCAATACAATAGCTCCGAGGATCGCGCTTGCCAGAATAATCAGAATCACAAATAAAAGGGTCATGTCAGGAATTCTTTAAAAGTTCAATTTTGGCAGCAAAATAAGACCTTTTGGAGGGATTGAGCAAACTTAATTTGTGGTAGATAGCCCTGGCTTTCTCCTTATTTCCCTGCTTTTCCCATACTTCGGCCATAGCTTCGGTTACCACTTCGCGGTCGGCCAGTGAATGGGCGGCCAGTTTCTCCACTTTTTGCTCGGTTTGGAGGTTTACTGGAATGCTGATCTCTTTATCCGGTGTTTTCCGGAGCGTTTTCAGCCATTCTGTGAAACTTTTTAGTTGCTGCCCCAGTTTGTCGGCGGGTTTTTCTTCTTCGGTAAATTTGATTCCCTGCGAGGCAAAGTAATCTACGGTATGAAAAGGTTCAAACAGGATCTCGCTGCCTGCTGCCGATACTACTGGTTCGGTTGATTTGGATCGAGCGGGTTCAGGAGCGGGCACTGCGGCACTTTCAGTAGCCGGCAATTCATCAGTTGGCGTTTTCATGGTTTTAGTATTATCCTGGCTTACTGCATCTTCTTCCGCAATAGTTCTCTTTTCCTCGAAGCCATTCGTTGTATCGGGTGCTTTCTCTTCAATTGTTGTGGAAAGGGTTTGGTTTTCCCCGGTATTTATTCTCAATTCGTCGGGGCCACTTGCGGTAACAGGTGCTTCTTCTTCAAAAGTCGTTGTAATGGGTTGGGGATGGTCTTCCTCGGCATTCAACCTCATTTCGTCGGAGCCGTTTGTTGTTGCAGGTGCTTGTTCTGCGAAAGTCGTTGTTGTGGACAGGGGCTGACTTTCCTCGGCCATGTTGCCTTCCTCCTCAATCGTGTCTATCTCTTCTGTAATATGATCGTGTGTATTGGCGACGGCGACAGGTATTTCCACTGCAACAGTTCTCTTGGAGGTGAATGCTGGTTCAAATACATGAACTTCTTTTGGTTTTGCACGCATGCCTGTGTCAACAAGCAGAGTTGGCTTTTCGTGCAGCAATCTATCCAGCCACAGGGGATCGGGAAAGTATAGGGATGTTTTTGACCTTTGGTCGGAGAAATGGACGTCCTGTTCCTCTTCCATTTTTTTTGTAAGCAACAGGTGTATGGCTGTAAAGTAAGGATGCTCTTCAGCCATTTGCTGCAATGCAGCCACACTGCAATCCTTTAGTGAATGTTTTTGTGTAAGGGGATAAACCAGTTCATCTACGGCGGTACTCATGGGCGCAAGTTAAGACTACCAACTGGAAAAAATCCGGTTGAAGATATCATCCGTAAGGCTTCGGATAATTTCTTCACCGCGGGCTTGTTCCACTTGCTGCAGCGACTGGGATGCGGCGAATTCAAAATTGCGGGATACATCATAATCCTTAGGTGTATTCATCTTCAGCCCGGTAATCGTTACGTGAACGCCCACCGTCAAACGGTTGCCCGCTTCCTGCTGCCCCGATATGGCTGAAGTGGAAAGATTGTATTCAGAAATATAACCGTTTATTTCCCAGTCGGCATTATCATTATTCGTTTGCGTGAGCCTTGTTTGGTTTACGATCTTTTGCCGGAGCCGGTCGGTAAGGCGAGGGCTCAGTTGTGGGTTCACATACCTGGCCTTGTTATCAAAGAAGTTGACTTTTACTGTCTTGATCGTATCCGGTATGGACACGTCCTTAAATTTATATGAAAAGCTACAACCGCTGTTGCCATTTGCAGCAACGATCAATATCAGGGCAATGAATGCCAGTATGCCTGTTTTTTTAAACGAATTCATTATTCTTCTATATCGTATTCTTTCAATTTACGGTAGAGTGTGCGTTCACTGATACCAAGGTCGAGCGCAGCATCCTTACGTTTGCTTTTGTGTTTTTTCAATGCTTTTATGATCAATTCCTTTTCCTTATCCATGATGTTGAGGCTTTCCTCTACTTCTACATGATCATGTATGTCGTGATTGTCGTTATTATTCGTTGCTCCAATCGGCACCGGTCGGGTTGCTATAGCTTGCGACGATTGTAGCGAAGGCTGCACATGTGCAGGCACCAACATGTCATGTGGTTTTAGTTCCTTCAATTCATTAATGAACGCCTGGCTTTGTGTTCCAAGATTCGGATTTTGCAGGATCTCTACAAACATCTTTTTGAGTTCCGTTACATCTTTCTTCATGTCGAAGAAAAGCTTGTATAATATTTCCCTTTCATTGGCAAACTCGGGAGCCGCGCTTGCAGGATTTGCGAGTACCGGCATCCTGTTGCTCGAGTAGGGTTGCAAAAATTTTCCGAGATCTTTTGCAGTAATCATCTTGTCTTTTGACAACACCGAAATTTGCTCTGCAATATTCTTCAATTCCCGCACATTGCCGGGCCAGGGATAACTTATTAACAGTTGTTTTGCTTCATCATCCAACTGCACGGGGGCAGTTTTGTACTTATCTGCGAAGTCTGCAGCAAATTTTCGAAAGAGGAGGGGAATATCTTCCGGGCGATCATGAAGTGCAGGTACACGGATCGGTACCGTACTCAGGCGATAGTAGAGATCTTCACGAAACTTGCCGGATTCAACGAGTTGTAAAAGATCCTTATTCGTTGCCGCGATTACACGCACATCTGTTTTCTGAACCTTCGAAGAACCCACGCGGATATACTCGCCGGTTTCCAATACCCGCAACAAGCGGGCTTGTGTACCCAGTGGCAATTCACCAATTTCATCAAGGAAAATCGTACCGCCACCTACCGTTTCAAAATATCCTTTACGCGCATCTACTGCACCGGTAAAAGATCCCTTTTCGTGACCGAACAGCTCGGAGTCGATAGTGCCTTCGGGAATAGCGCCACAGTTTACTGCTATAAATGGATTGTGTTTGCGTGCACTCAATGTATGAATGATCTGTGAAAACACTTCTTTACCCACGCCGCTCTCCCCATTTATCAATACGGTAAGATCTGTATTGGATACCTGCGTGGCTACTTCCAATGCATAATTCAATGCAGGGGAATTGCCGATAATGCCAAACCTATTTTTTATACTCTGAATATCCATTATTTGATTAACGGGCAATCAATGCCAATTCTTTATTTGTTTATGATTTTTCCAAGCAGGGTAGCCTGGGTGCAGGAAACAACTTCCACTTCTACATAATCACCCTTCCCGACATTATAATTTTCTTTTGGAAAAACAATTACTTTATTCTGGCTGTTCCTGCCTTTCCATTCGGTTGCATTTTTTTTACTGTCGCCTTCGATCAACACGGTAAATCTTTTTCCAAGGTCCCTGCGATTGCTGTCGTGGGAGAGCCTGTTTTGCATTGCCACAATTTCCTGTAGCCTTCTTTTCTTTACGTCTTCCGGTATATCATCCTGGTAGCGACGTTGCGCTAGCGTACCCGGCCGCTCACTGTAAAAAAACATATAGCTAAAATCGTAACGGCTATATTCCATAATTGACAGTGTGTCCTGGTGATCAGTTTCTTCTTCCGTACAGAAGCCAGCGATAATATCAGAGCTGATGCCGCAGTCGGGCATTACCTGCCGTATACGGTCCACTTTTGCCATATACCATTCGCGGGTGTAAGTGCGATTCATCAATTGCAATATTCTTGTCGACCCGCTTTGAACAGGAAGGTGAATGTATTTACAGATATTATCGTATTTCGCCATAGTGAACAACACTTCATCCGTTATATCTTTTGGATGTGAAGTGGAAAAACGTACGCGAAGCAGGGGCGAGATCAACGCTACTTTTTCAAGAAGGCGCGCAAAAGTTACAGTTTCGTCTTTTTGTTCGTCGATATAATAATAGCTGTCCACATTCTGTCCCAGCAAAGTCACTTCTTTATACCCGCTTTCAAAGAGATCCCTGCACTCATTGATAATGCTGCCAGCATCGCGACTTCTTTCCCTGCCGCGTGTAAAGGGAACAACACAAAAAGAACACATATTGTTGCAACCCCGCATAATGCTTACAAAAGCAGTGATGCCATTGCTATCGAGTCGCACAGGAGAAATATCAGCATAAGTTTCTTCGCGGCTCAGTAAAACATTTACAGCCTTTTGTCCACCATCCGCTTCTTCTACCAGGCCGGGAAGTGTACGATACGCATCCGGTCCTACCACCAGGTCAACCAGCTTTTCTTCTTCGAGGAACTTTGCTTTCAGGCGTTCAGCCATACAGCCCAATACACCCACCAGCATTCCTTTTTTCTGCTCTTTGAGTTTGCGAAATTCCGTCAGGCGTTTACGTACGGTTTGTTCAGCTTTTTCGCGTATCGAACAGGTATTGATAAAAATAAGATCGGCTTCTTCTACGTTGCGTGTGGCTCCAAAACCTTCCTTGTGAAGGATGGACGCAACAATTTCGCTGTCTGCAAAATTCATCTGGCAGCCATAACTCTCGATATAAAAGCGTTTTTTGTAAACCGTGGGGTCATCTACGAATGGCGCATATGGCTGGCCCTGTTTTGCTTCATCATGTGTTTTATCGTGAACGTAGTCGAGCATTGAACTGAATTTGCCGCTTTTTTGCGGGATGCAAATATACCGAAAGTATTAAGATTATGACAGGATGGCAGGAGATTAGGCATGCTGGAACTATAAAGCATGGAATTACAAAAAGGTGGGAATGCGCAGAAGAATATTGTTGGTGGCGACGTCCAATCTCTGCAAATCGGTTATAAGATCATTGAATTACAAACGTTTGACTTTACCGATGGCACAAAAACCCGGAATTGGCCAATAGCATGAATTATATTTGAACGCTTAAAAAACCATTCTTGAAGGCAGCTTTACTATTCTTTTTTACTGTACTGGTATTTTTTACCTCCTTCTCCCAACAGAAGGCTACGTTTGGCCTCCTGACGGGTAATGTATTGGATGAAAACAAAAAAGCCCTGGACGGCGCCACCCTGGTAATTGTAAAGATGGATGATACGCTTGCCAGGAGATCCCAGACCACTGATAACACCGGTCACTTCATATTTGAAAATATCGATTTTGGATATTATCGGCTTTTGATCAGTTACGTGGGGCTTCAATCGTTATCGATAGACAGCATTCATTTCCGCATGGAGCGGTACGACTTCAACCTCGGAGATATCACCTTAAAAATGCGAAGTACTGATAACCTCGAAGCGGTGATCGTGTATGCTGAAAAACCTTTGATACAATCAAAGGACGGTAATATCACTTTCAATGCAGGTGAGAGTGCAGCAGCAGCAGGCAGCAATGCCAGCGAATTGCTTACACAGGTGCCGCTCGTGGGAAAAGACCCAGAGGGCAAAATAACCGTGCGCGGAAAGGAACCGAAAATATTAATCGATGATAAACCTGTTGAGTTGAACCTGCAGCAACTGCAGGATCTGCTCGAATCGATGCCAGGCAGTTCCATTGAAAAAATTGAAGTGATGACCAATCCACCGCCACAATATGCCAATGAACAGGGTGGGGTAATCAATATCACTACTAAAAAAGGAAGGGTAGGGGTAAGTGGGAGAATCTCCCTGACTGCAGGCACACGTGGCGATGTTTCTGCTAATGGAAGTATTACGTATCGTAAACAGGGGCTGGCCATCAACCTTAATATTGGAACCGGGTACAATAGTTTCCAGGGCAATGGTTACTCTCATCGTAATAATATTTACAGCGACTCTTCCAATTTTCTTAATACTACCAATGCTTCTAACAATAAAGCACTACGGCCCAATTTGCGACTGAATATTGATTATGATATCAATAAAAAAAATATCCTGAACGTGGTGTTTACCTATCACCAAAATAACTTCGACAATTTGAATACCACGCGTTATTCCAATATAAACAGGTTTGGAGAAATTTATAAAAACAGTATTCGTGAAGTCAGCAGCCAAGGCATCAACTACAATCCTGGTATCAATGTTAGTTATACATGGAAGGGAAAGCCGGGAGAAACACTGAAGGTAATTGGTGGGTATAATTTTTCGGACAATGGTAATGATCGCATTTTTTTCGAACAGTTCTTTACAGGCGATATGTTTCCCACTGGAAGGGATTCACTGCAAGAGCAATTGAATGATACGAAGATCAACAGCCATTCTATGCGGGTAAATTATGATAAGATGCTCCGCAATAAGAAGACATTTTTATCACTAGGTACGGCATACAACCGCAACAACAACCACGTAACAGTTGACGCTAGCTATAGAAAGAGCCCGGAAGACGTGATGGTGCCATTGGAATTGCTGAGCAATGATTTCTGGTTTCATCAGACGGTGCAAAATTACCGGGCATCGATAAAGCAGATCATGGGTGAAAATTTTAGTTTCACCGGAGGTACATCGGTGGAGCGTACTGCCATCAGTTTTGAATTGCTGAAGGAAGGACGTGAAGTGGCAAACGACTACTGGACATGGTTACCCTTTGCCAATATTAATAAATCCTGGAAGCAACAACTAAACCTTACACTGGCTTATCGAAGAAGTATTCGCCGCCCCGGTATTGGAGAGTTGAACCCCACTATCGACTTCTCCGATCGCTACAATGTGCGCTTTGGTAACCCGGGATTGGAAGCTTCGACGGCGCATAATTTTGATTTTGTTGCTGGAAGAACGAAGACGAAATATTATGTCAATTTCGGTGTGGGATACAATATAGTTCAGGATGTATTCAGCCAGGTAAGGACATTACTTGATGGGGGAAAAACGCAGGTTACCTGGGAAAATATCAGTGGTCGCCAGGAGTATGAAATCAGTACCTGGAACGGAGTAACGCTGCATAAAATATGGAAAGTAAGTGCCAGTGCCAATTACACCTACAATAAATACAGTGAATTTGATAAGAATGTCCGCAAGTTTCGGGACGGCGGCTCATTTACCTCCAATATTAATTTGAATGTAACTCCTAATGATCGTTGGAATATAAATGGCAACTTCAACATCAATCGCTTTGCTAACCCGCAAGGGTATGCCCGCTGGAGTACAAGCACCAGTTTTGGTGTGCAACGGAAGTTTATCAGGAAGAAGCTGGTAGTTACGCTTAATGCCATTGATCCATTTACCAACCAGCAACGAAAAACATTTACTTATGGCACCAATTTCAATTTGGAGAGCTATAGCAGTACTCAAACGCGCAACTTCAGAGTGAGCGTGGCGTATAGCTTTATGAAGACGCAACAAAAGAAGAAGTAGCTGCGAGCCTCGAGCTTCGAGCCAAGTACTTGATTGAAGCTATCGGATCATAGCGCACAGCCTAAAGTACACCTTTTAAAAAATCACAGTAAATTGCTAATGGAACATGCGGAAGTAGCTCACCTGGTAGAGCGACAGCTTCCCAAGCTGTAGGTAGCGGGTT
>CBFGYO010000141.1:0-10476 GCA_965652975.1 uncultured Chitinophagaceae bacterium
GAAAGAGATGTCAGTAAAAAACTCCAAAACACAGGTTTATCGTCACACGCGTATCACACCAAACATTCCTTTGATTTTTTGCATCCGAAGATCTTAGAAACTGAATCTAACGCAATTAAGAGGAAGTATTTGGAAATGATAATGAACAAATATTGAATGAAATGAAAACAAGCAAACGACTGGAAGGAATTGGTGAATATTATTTCTCGCAAAAATTGCGGGAGATAGATGAGTTGAACAAGATGGGAAGGCAGGTAATCAATCTTGGTATCGGCAACCCCGATTTGCCTCCACACCCGGATGTAATTGCAACATTACGTGAAGAAGCGCTTAAACCTTCGGTTCATGGATATCAATCGTACAAAGGTTCACCAATATTGCGAAGGGCAATGAGTGACTGGTATCGTAAGTGGTATGCTGTGGAACTGGATCCTGCAACGGAAATATTACCGCTAATCGGCAGCAAGGAAGGAATTATGCATGTATGCATGACCTATCTTGACAAAGGCGATGAAGCGCTCGTACCTGATCCAGGTTATCCAACCTATACAAGTGCAGTAAAACTTGCTGGCGGGAAACCTGTTACCTATTCATTGAAGGCAAAAAATAAGTATGCTCCTGATTTTGACAGGCTCAGTAAAAAGAATTTAAAAAAAGTAAAACTGATGTTTGTCAATTACCCGCAAATGCCCACGGGACAATTGCCGGACCTCGATCTTTTTCGGCGCATTGTTGCTTTTGGCAGGGAACATAACATTCTTATAATACACGATAACCCGTACAGTTTTATTTTGAATGACAACCCGATGAGTTTGTTGCAGGTAGACGATGCAATGGAATGTGTGATTGAATTAAACTCATTGAGTAAAAGTCACAATATGGCAGGCTGGCGGGTGGGGATGCTATGCGGTTCTCAAAAAAAGATTGATGAAGTATTGCGGTTTAAAAGCAATATGGACAGCGGTATGTTTTTACCGGTGCAACTTGCGGCAGCCAAAGCATTAACGTTGGGAAAGGATTGGCAGGAGGAAGTAAATAAGGTATACAGGGAAAGACGTGAAAAGGTATTTGACCTGCTTGATGCCTTGAGCTGTACATACGACAGGCAACAGGCCGGTTTATTTGTTTGGGCCAGGGTACCGGGCAACGTGAAAGATGGATACCATTTGAGCGACGATGTATTGTACAATGCCGGTGTATTTATAACACCCGGTGGTATCTTTGGAAAAGCCGGTGATAAATATGTAAGGGTGAGTTTGTGCAGCCCGGTTGAGACACTGCAGGCTGCCATGGTACGAGTTGGTAAACTGGAATCAGTAAAAGAACAGCAGTAAAGTATAATCATTCTCCAAATGATCTGTTAGCATCATGGAAAGGAAAAGAATCGCTATTGTGGGAGTTGGGCTTATCGGCGGATCACTCGCGATACAGTTGCATGAAAAGAAGATTGCATCCAGGCTCATCGGTGTGGAAGCAAGCGAAGATCATGCACGCAAGGCTGTGGAACTTGAGTTGGTGGATGAAGTACTTCCCCTGGAGCAGGCGATAGCGCAATCGGATGTAGTGGTGCTTGCCATACCTGTAGACGAACTGGTAAAACAGCTTCCGGTTGTAATGAGCATGATTGACGAGCAAATAGTATTGGATATGGGATCTACAAAAAGTCAATTGACCGAATTATTAAAAGATCATCCCAAAAGGGGGAGATATGTAGCTACGCACCCGATGTGGGGCACCGAATATAGCGGACCCCAGGCGGCAATGCGTGGCGCCTATGAAAACAAGGCTGTAATTCTTTGCAATACCTCAGAAAGCGATATCGATGCCCTGGAATGGACGAAGGCTATGTACCGCAAGATTGGGATGCACCTGCTCGAAATGGAAGCAAAGGCCCACGACCTGCATGCGGCGTATGTGAGCCATATATCGCATATCACCTCTTTTGCACTGGCTAATACCGTGTTGGGCAAGGAAAAAGAAGAGCAGGCGATCTTTGAGCTGGCGAGTGCTGGTTTTGAAAGTACCGTAAGGCTTGCCAAAAGCAACCCGGCGATGTGGGTTCCCATCTTTATGCAGAACCGGGAAAATGTATTGGACGTATTGACGGAACATATTGCGCAATTGACCCGGTTTAAAGAAAGCATTGAAAAGGAAGATAAATCCTCGTTAACGGGGCTGATAGAGCAGGCCAATCAAATTAAACGCATCCTAAAATAACAGTATGAAAAAGCAGTTAATGCTAATAATATTCCTTGGATTTTCAGCAATTGTTTATTGCCAGAATGCATTGCAGGAATGCGTACAAATCAATTTTGTAAAAGAGGATACTACCAAAAATCCTGCTGACAAGTTTATGGCATGGATTGATTGTGTAAATGAAAAAGAAATTCCTTCGTTTTCTGTAAAAACGCTGAAGGATGAAAAGATCAAATCGAAGGACCTGGAAGGAAAAATTGTAGTGCTCAACTTTTGGTTTATCGACTGTTTACCCTGCATAAAAGAATTACCGGCACTAAATCGTCTCGTGCGTGAGTATGGCAAGTATAAAGATGTCGTGTTCCTGTCTATAACATGGGAATCGAAAGAGAGAATTGAAAAAGATTTTTATTCCAAATACAAACTTGACTTCAAAGTAGCGGCAAATGCGCAGAATGTGATTGATCTTTTTGGTAAAACCGGTTATCCGACAACATATGTTGTAGGGCGCGACGGTCATATTAAAAACGCGTGGCTGGGTGGACCCATTGATGATACTGCTGAAACAGAAGCATACAACCGGATCAAGCCTGTTTTGGATAACCTGTTGAAGTAGTACCAAAGACCTTAAATGAGAATAACATTATCAATAACTTTATAAATACAAAAAGTATATGCAGGCAGTTGAACAACCCACAAAAGAAACCGTGCAGGCTGCATGGAACAAGCGACCGCTAATCATTAGTGGACCCTGCAGCGCAGAAACCGAAACGCAGGTGCTGGAAACGGCGCAACAACTTGCAGCCACGGGCAAGGTAGATATGCTGCGTGCTGGTATTTGGAAACCCCGTACAAAGCCGGGTATGTTTGAAGGCATTGGTGCCAAAGGTTTGCCCTGGCTTCAGCAGGCTAAGAAACTTACCGGGCTTGCAACAACAGTTGAGGTGGCAACGGGCAAGCAGGTACAGGACGCACTTACTTTTGATGTGGATGTTTTATGGATTGGAGCGCGCACGACAGTAAATCCTTTTAGTGTACAGGAAGTGGCTGATGCATTACGCGGAGTAGATGTACCAGTATTGATCAAGAATCCAATTAATCCCGACCTGGAATTGTGGAGTGGTGCTGTAGAGCGCGTGGCAAGGGTGGGAGTAAAGCAAATTGGTTTGATACATCGTGGCTTTCATACATATGGCAACACCGAATACCGCAATGCACCTATGTGGCATCTCGCAATTGAAATGAAAAGACGGAACCCGGAAATGATGATGATCAATGATCCTTCTCATATCTGTGGCCGGCGCGATATACTAATGGAAGTTATGCAGCGGGCGATCGATCTTGACTACGACGGCCTGATGATAGAAAGTCATATTGACCCGGATAATGCATGGAGTGATGCCAAGCAACAGGTAACGCCTGCGCGCCTGCAGGAAATGCTGGAAACAATTATCTGGAGAAAAGAAGATATCAATTCCGAAGAATTTCATGCGGCACTTGAAAAATTACGGCAACAAATTAACCACCTGGATGATGAACTCATGCAGATCCTTAGCCAACGAATGAAAATTGCTGAGCAGATCGGGCAATACAAACGCGACAATAATATTACCATTCTTCAAACCAACCGGTGGAACGAGATACTGGAGCGTGCATTCCAGAAAGGTGACAGGATTGGTTTGAGCAAGGAATTCATAACGAAATATTTTGATGCAGTGCACATGGAAAGCATCAATCACCAGAAAAAAGTAATGGATTCATAAACACAAATTTATAATTACAGTTGCAGGTAGATGTTGGAAGGAATAGAAGGCAGGTTGAGTGATTGCAATAATTTTTGGTAAAAAATGAAAAAGCGAACGTATAAATTTTCTACTGCACGTGTGGATTATTACCTGGCCGCAGGGTTTGCCCAGCTTAAAAAAATTACCGATCAACGCTCCACAATTTTAATAACCGATGAAAACGTGTACGAAGCGCAGGCCGCAAAGTTCAAAGGATGGAATACCATCATCCTCGATGCGGGTGAAGAACATAAGGTACAATCCACCGCGGATGATGTAATCGAAGAATTAATTGCTGCCCAAGCTGATCGTAGCACTACACTCGTAGGGGTTGGTGGCGGGGTAATAACTGATATCACTGGCTACGTCGCTTCCGTGTACATGCGCGGTTTACGGTTTGGATTTGTACCCACCTCGCTATTAGCGATGGTGGACGCTTCCATTGGCGGTAAAAATGGAATAGATGTGGGCGTTTATAAAAATATGGTAGGTACCATCCGGCAACCTTCTTTTATTGTGCAGGATATGGATATGTTGTCAACGCTACCTCAAAAAGAGTGGGAGAATGGCTTTGCTGAAATTATCAAACACGCGTGCATTCGCGATGCTTCGATGTTCCGGCAACTGGAGCAAAATTCATTAAGATATTACCGGGAAAAAAAAGCGGCACTGGCACAACTCGTAGAACGCAACTCCCTGATCAAAACAAGGCTTGTGCAACGGGATGAATTTGAAACGGGGGATCGGAAATTGCTCAACTTCGGTCATACATTAGGACATGCACTCGAAAATATGTACGAGTTGATGCATGGGCATGCTGTGGCAATGGGTATGGCCTATGCCTGTCTTTTATCACAAAAACTTACCGGGTTTGCCCAACCCGAAAGAGTGGTGCGATTACTTGAGCAATATAATTTACCTACCACGGCATCATTCGACCGGCAAAAAGTATTTGATATATTAAAAATGGATAAGAAGAGAGTGCGTAAGGAAATGAATTATGTGCTGTTGGAAAAAATTGGCAAAGGGGTTATCAAACCCATTCCATTACAGCAACTGGAGAAACTGGTTCTCACTCTGTAGTTAAGAATAGTTAAATAGAAATATATAATCTTCCTGGATTTATGAAAGCGATAATACGGCCTTCCGGGTTAAAAGGTGCAATACAGGCGCCGGTCTCCAAAAGCTCCATGCAGCGGGCATGTGCCGCCGCGCTGTTACACAAGGGACAAACTATCATTCATAATCCCGGCCATAGCAATGATGATAAAGCGGCTTTGCGAATTATTGAAGCATTGGGAGCGATTATTACCAAGGATGGTGAAACACTTCTAATAGAAAGCAATGGGACCGTAAGTCCAAAAGTTATAGATGGAGTTGCAAAAATCAATTGTGGTGAAAGTGGATTAAGTATCCGGATGTTTACCCCGATAATTTCACTTTCTCCAACTACTGTAACCATTACGGGTGAAGGCAGCCTCACAGAACGGCCAATGGATTTTTTTGATGAACTACTACCCATATTAGGTGTAAAAATTAAATCTCGCCAGGGACGCCTTCCTTTGGAAGTGCAGGGTCCTTTGATTCCGAAAGATATCACTATCGATGGGTCACTCAGTTCGCAGTTCTTGACGGGTTTGCTAATGGCCTATTCTTCAGCTTTAACATCAACTGCCAAACCAGGGTCGGTAACTATTAGTGTAAGGGATCTGAAAAGTAAACCCTATATCGACCTCACACTGGACGTAATGAAACAGTTTGGAAGTTTAAGACCTGTCAACAACAATTACGAGGAATTTTATTTTGAAACTTCTGCTCATCATGATAATGCAGTAGTGAATGATTTGAGTGCTGTTGTTCATTATCAAACCGAAGCCGACTGGAGTGGAGGTGCATTCCTGCTGGTGGCGGGTATTATTGCCGGACCGGTGACTATCCGGGGGTTGAATCCTGGCTCCACCCAGGCCGACAAAGCTATACTCGAGGCCCTCATGGCAGCAGGTGCAGGTGTGGCCATAGAAGCAAAAGGCATAAAACTCCATCCATCTGCGCTATATGCTTTTGAATTTGATGCAACAGATTGTCCTGATCTCTTTCCTCCTTTGGCTGTATTAGCTGCTTATTGTGGAGGCACTTCCCGAATTAAAGGAGTAAGCCGCCTCGTACATAAGGAAAGTAACAGGGCGCTTACATTGCAGGAAGAATTTGGTAAAATGGGAGTAAGGATTGAATTAGATGAAGATATCATGATCATACATGGTGGTAATACGATCAATGGTGCAAAAGTACATTCCCGACACGATCATCGCATTGCTATGGCATGTGCTGTGCTTGCATTGGGAGCAGAAGGTGAAACATTAATCGAAGATGCCGAGGCAGTGAATAAATCATATCCCGATTTTTACAGCGATTTGGAAAAATTGGGTGCCAACGTATCTTTAAACAACAAGATCAAATTGCATGAATAGCTTTGGTAGTTTATTTCGCGTTAGCATTTTTGGCGAATCGCATGGTGCTTCAGTTGGTATAGTTGTGGATGGCTGCCCGGCAGGTTTACCACTTACCACCGATGATTTTTTACCCGACCTCGAACGAAGAAAAGGAGGCACACAAAAGGGTACTACGCCACGCCAGGAAGAAGATTTTCCTTTCATAAAAACTGGCCTCTTCAATGATACCACTACCGGCGCACCAATAACCATCCTGTTTGAAAATAAGAATACACGTAGCGGCGATTATGAAAAACAGCGTGCCGTACCACGACCAGGACATGCAGATTTTGTTGCCCATGAAAAATTTGGCGGATTTGAAGATTATCGCGGCAGCGGTCATTTTAGCGGGCGACTCACGGTAGCATTGGTAGCAGCCGGTGTAATCGCAAAGAAACTAATGGCTTTGTCAAAAAACAATCAAGAGGTGCAGGTGGTAGCCAACATACTTGAAATTGGTGGCGAAAGTAACCTGGAAAAAGGTTTACAGAAAGCAATCGACAATAAGGACTCAATAGGAGGAATCATCGAATGCAGAGTTTCAGGACTGCCAGTTGGATTGGGAGAACCATTTTTTAATTCCGCAGAATCGCTGATCAGTCATGCTGTTTTTGCAATTCCTGCCGTAAGAGGAATCGAGTTCGGAACCGGTTTTGCCGCGGCAAAAATGTTTGGAAGCGAACACAACGACGCTATCGAAAATAAGGAAGGAAAAACACGCACCAATCATGCAGGTGGGGTTGTGGGTGGCCTCACCAATGGTAATGAACTTGTATTTCGAATTGCGATTAAACCTACCTCCTCCACACCAAAGGAACAAACAACCCTGAACTGGGAATCGGGAAATGTAGAAACAGTTTCGATTAAAGGACGACATGATCTTTGTATTGCATTGCGAGTGCCAGTGGTACTCGAAGCCGTAACTGCTATCGTACTGGCCGACCTCTTACTGCTTGAACAACGCTATCCCAGGATAATACAGAAATAAGAATAAAGAATGGCTATCATTTATCATGTAACGACTGCCACTGAATGGAACGAGGCAAAGGAAAAAGGCTCCTATGAAGCACCATCACTACACACCGAGGGATTTATTCATTGTTCGGAGGATCACCAGGTGGCGGGAGTGTTGGAAAGATATTTTACAGGTAAAGACGAATTGGTAAAGCTCGTTATCGATACGGACAAACTTGAGAGCAGGTATGTTTCAGAATGGTCGTCAACGGTGCAGGATTCATTTCCGCATATCTATGGTCCAATTAATACCAGTGCAGTAATAGAGGTAGTTGCTTTGTGATACCCATCAATCATCGTTTGCACTATGATGATCTAGTGATGAACTTTGTGTCTATGTGTTAAAAAAGACAATAAATACTATTCAATCTGCTTAGTTCTTTATTTTCTCTATAATGCCTTGTTCAGTTCCTTAGTCTTCAGGTCAAGTATTTCATATTTATCATTGGAAGGAATGTAAAAATGCCACCACTCCGTGTCTAAAACTTTAAATCCATTTTTTTCCATCAGTGATCGCAACAACTGCCTGTTTTGTAATATCTGCGCAGGTAACTGCGTGTAGGTTGAATGTGCGGTATCTGAAAAATTGTCAAAGCCGGTGCCCATATCCAACTCCTCATTCGTACCCAGTTTAACGATGGTAAGATCAACCGCAATGCCCCGGTTATGGCCGCTGCCTTTGGCCGGGTTTGCAACATAGCGTTCATCTTTCACTAGTTCCCAAAATTTTTCCGTTACTGAGTAAGGTCGATATGCGTCAAAAATCTTTAAACCTAATCCCTGCTCATTCAGTTCCTGCTGCACTTTCCGAAGCGCATCTACTGCAGCCTTTCGCATAAATGTGCTATTGGTTCCGGCCGGATACATTCTTCTATTCATGAAATTGTTGGTACTGGCATAACGCAGGTCATATAGCAGGGTTGGTATCGCTGCTTTAAGCTCAATCATTTTCTTCATGCTATCCGCTTTTACCTGTTGCCTGTATTCCTTCCATTTATCTGTAACCGGGGGACGGGTGTAAGTGCGGGTTTGGGCATCAAGGTTACTAACAATGACTGTTGAAAAAATCAAACCTATGACGGGGTATAACATGTAAGGAATGCTTAATTTGTTGACCATAACTGTTAAAAAGATTACGGGGAGTAAAATACTATAAAAACAGTTGTTATTATTACAGCACCATTTCTTATGAACAAGAAGATTTTTTCGTACCTCCTGGTATCTTTTGTATGCATGTTGGCCCTGTTTGGCTGTAAAAATGTTTCCAAGCCACCGGAAGAGATCATCGTCGAAACACCCGAGCAACTCAATGAAACGGCGGCGGACAATATCAAACGTACATTGCAGTTTGCCTTGAGCAATGAAGGTGATATCGGTGATTCTGTTTTTATCGCTAACACTGCACTCATTGATCTTCTCTACGAAAAAACTTCCTATACGCCCTTCTGGAGCAGCAGTGAGCGGTGGAATCCAATTGCCGACTCACTCGTTGCCTTTATTGAGCATGCTAAACTTTACGGACTCTTCCCGGAAGATTACCATGCACCACATCTTAATGATATTCGTCAACGTATAAAAGACGATACCCTTGCTCAAACAGCGCGCAGAAATGCGGTGCTTTGGTCAAGGGCCGACCTGATGCTTACAGATGCATATCTGCATATAGTTCGTGATATAAAATTGGGACGCTTACCCAAGGATAGCATCACGTTGCGAAAAGACACGCTTTTAACTGATGACTTTTATGAGCAACAGTTCAATATTCTAATGAAAGCGGGGGCTGTGGTTCGTAATGTCCGTTACCTTGAACCGAAACATACGGGCTATCATCAATTGAAAGCTGCTATTCCCAAATTTCTCGACAGCGCAGATTATACGGAGTATACTATTGTGCCTTCATTTAAAACGGACTCAGTTAACTACAGGCGTTTGTTGCAAAAGCGTTTGTTTGAAGGCGGGTATATCGCATACGATAGTGTGGCCGCCGATTCTGTGATACTTGCAACGGCCATTAAGACTTTTCAAAAATCAAAACAGATCAAGGCTGATGGTAAAGCCGGGGAGGCAACTTTGCGGGAGCTAAATACGACTGACCGTGAAAGATTTGTACGCATAGCCATTACACTGGATAAGTACAAGATGCTTCCTGAAAAAATGCCGGAAAGATTTATCTGGGTAAACCTTCCAGCATATAATATGCGTTTACAGGTGAATGACACCATAAAGTTGAACTCTAAAATTATTTGTGGCAAACCCCGTACAAGAACACCGTTGCTTAACAGTGCCATTTCCGAGATCATTACTTACCCGCAGTGGACAGTGCCTGCCAGTATAATTGAAAAAGAAATCCTTCCGGCTGTCAAGCGCGACCCAGGTTACCTTGCTCTAAAAGGATTTAGCCTTATCAATAGCGATGGTGAAGAGGTGGATCCCTATACTGTTGACTGGTCGAAATACAAAAAGGGGATACCATACAAAGTGGTGCAGGGTAGTGGTGATGATAATGCACTGGGGGTATTAAAATTTAATTTTCCCAATAAGTATGCGGTTTACCTGCATGATACCAACCAGCGTTCTTTGTTCGCGCAAACATCACGTTCGTTGAGTCACGGATGTGTACGGGTACAGGAGTGGCAAAAACTAGCCTTATTCATGATTCGCAGGGATCATGGAGATAGTACTAAACTATATGGCGCGCCACCAATGGAGGATTCACTATTTACGTGGCTTGAGCGTAAGGAAAAACACAGCATACCGGTACGAAACAGGCTACCTGTATTCATACGGTACTTTACCTGCGAGGGGAAAGAAAGCGGTATAGCTTTTTATGAAGATATATATGGTGAAGACAGGATTTTGCAGGAAAAGTATTTCGCTGGTAAATAGTGCTCATGTCGATGAGTTGTGGTTAAAAAAAAGCTCTCCAATTCTATGAATCTTAATGAAATAATTTATTTTAGGGTATTGAACTTACCCGTTATTTTTGCTCAGAT
>CBFGYO010000142.1:0-10329 GCA_965652975.1 uncultured Chitinophagaceae bacterium
ATACTTTATAAAAATGCACAGAATTGGTTAGGGATCTAATTTAGGCGCTAATTAGCGATAGTTCTTCATTCGCTTTTTTACCAGATAGAATCATAGTCACATAGCTTACACATAGAATTTTTGCACAAGAAAAATCTATGTGTAAACTATGTTGAGCTTTATGTCTATGTGGTAAAAAAGCGAATAAAGTAACTGCGATCTTAGCAACTTTTATCCTTTATCTAAAAAAGATCGGGGTAGTCAGAAATTACGCCATCAACTCCCATTTTTTTTAACTCTTCGATCCTGCTTTTATCATTCACTGTCCATGGTATCACTCTAATATTTTTTTCATGACATTTTTTAATGACGTTTGCATTTACCAGTTCGTGTGAGGGGCTATAAATTGTGGGAGTAAAACCCAGTGCTTTTAGTTGGTTGTCTAATCCGCGTTGATCGTATCCTTCGATAAGCATTGCCGTTTTGATAGAAGGGTATTTTTCATGTAAGTATTGCAATGTGCGGAAATCAAAGGACTGGATGATGACACGCTCTTCAATTTGTTTTTCTTTTATCACTGACATCAGTAGTTCAACAAATTCCGCCGGCCCGGGATGATAAAGGTTGTCCCCGATGGGCATTGATTTAGTCTCGATATTGAAGAAAGGCAGAGGCCTGCGGCTTGAAGTCATATATAGTTGTATGCTATCAAGCAGATCGGAAAGTAGTGGCTTATATGCTTTCATCTTCTGCTGGCGTGGAAACCTGGGATGCGGGCGCATGCCAACATCGTACTTCATTACCTCTGCATAATCCATCTGGTAAATATTCAGACTACGCTCTTCTTCTTTGGTTACGGGTTTGCCGTCGGGTTTTGTGGCAATTTCCGCACCCATCCATGGCTCATGCGACAACACTACCTTCTTATCTTTAGACACTACTACATCCATTTCGAGCGTGGCCACGCCCAGGTCGAGGGCTGTACGCATAGCAGGAAATGTGTTTTCAGGCATAAGGCCACGGCTACCGCGGTGGCCCTGGGTATCGAACGAAGTTTGCATGGATTGCTGTGCTTTCTGGCTTACATGGCAACCTGCCATAAAACATAAAACTGCAAGGCTGTACTGAAAGATTCTTTTTGTGTGCATGAATATACATTGAGTTCAACTAAGGATCACTGTTCCATTACTTAAAATAATTCCTGTCTTCTTTTCCTCATTTCTTCGGCAATCTTCCTGCCGGCTTCATCCTGGTTGTTCAGTTTTTCAATGATATTATCATAACTTTTTGCGTCGCGGTTCTGGCTGAGCTTGAAAACATTTTCCACCTGCTGCACTTCAATTTCAAATGCAACAATGGCTTTGGCCATCCTGTTCACGTATTCGGAGGGGAGATCGTCGAAGTTGGCGCCTGAATTGGGGTTGTTTTCATAATGATCCGTAGTGCGTTTCAACACCGTAAGCAGGGCTGCTTCGTCCAAAAAATGTAGTTGACCTTTTGCATGTACACTCATATAGTTCCAGGTGCTCCCCTGTTGTTTATCGGTGTACCAACTTGCGCTTACATAGGTATGCGCACCGGTAAATACTGCGAGTACATTTTTGTTGTGTAAAAATGCCTTGTGATGATCCGTATTCTTCATCATATGGCCGGATAAAAACAGTTTGCCCTCACGCTCATCTATAAATACCGGTACTTGTGTGGCAACAGGTTTATTGTCGCTATCGCAGCCCGTTATAAATGCAAATGGATGCTCTTTGATGAATTGCAGTATGCGCGCAGGGTCCTGCTCTTTGAAATAGGAAAGGTTGTACATGGGGAGCAAAAATACAAAAATAGCTGCAAGCTTCAGGCTACAAGCTTCAAGCCTGCAGCCTGTAGCTAATCTTAGTATTTTTTCTTTTGCTGACCCGGTGCGTATGCTTTGGCAGATTTGCTTCCGGTTACTTTTTTTACCTGCCCGGGAGGAAGCTTACCAGTATGTCGATGACTATGGTAGGTGCAGGACGATAATAACATTAATACCAGTACGGGAAATAATAGTTTTTTCATAAAAAGTGGATTAGCGAGTATTTCAGGATACAGTTTCAATAACTTTTTCTGCAGAAAAATTTGCGTTACGCATAGCAATACTACGGACTACATGCGCAGCAACTTCATCAAATGCTTTCTTCGAAACTTCATCATCACTTAGCATAATCGGTTTGCCGGTATCGCCGGCTTCCCTGATTGATTGCACTATCGGAATCTGCCCCAGGAATGGAAGATCATATTCATCTGCCAGTCTTTTACCTCCATCCTTGCCAAAAATATAATACCTGTTGCCTGGTAGTTCTGCGGGCGTAAAATAACTCATATTTTCCACCAATCCTATCACCGGTACATTCAATTGGGCTTGTCCGAACATCGCTATGCCTTTTTTCGCATCGGCAAGCGCAACATCCTGTGGGGTTGTTACGATTATGGCCCCTGTTACTGGTACTATTTGCATCAGCGTGAGGTGAATATCGCCTGTACCAGGCGGCATGTCTACAATGAGATAATCCAGTTCATCCCAAAACACATCGGTTACAAATTGCCTGATGGCGCTGCTAGCCATAGGCCCTCTCCATACCACAGCATTCTTTTCATCCACGAGCAGGCCAATACTAATTAATTTGATCCCATATTTTTCAAGGGGAACAATCATTCCGCGGCCCTCAATCTCTACCATCATGGGTCGTTCACCGCGAACCCCAAACATAATGGGTACGCTGGGGCCATAAATATCTGCATCCATCAATCCTACTTTGGCTCCTCCTTGTGCAATTGCCAATGCAAGGTTGGCCGCCACGGTGGATTTACCCACACCGCCTTTTCCGCTTACGACAGCTATAATATTTTTTACACGCGGTAATACGGCTCCGGCGTCGGTTCTCTTTGTAGTAGTATTGGCGGTAAAATTTACATTAACTACTGCGTCCTTGTTCACCAGCAACTTTACCGCATTCACACACGCGTTTTTAATCATATCTTTCATCGGGCAGGCGGGTGTAGTCAATACCACTGTAAAGGATATATAATTGCCTTCAATCTCCACATCCTTTACCATATTGAGCGTAACGATATCTTTACCGAGGTCAGGTTCCTGCACATTACTCAACGCTTCCAAAACCTTTTCTTTCGTCATGTAATTAATTATTAGATTTTGATTAGATGCGATTGCTTCAAAACCCCGCATCTCAAAAATCATGTTAAAAATGTATCAATCTGCAAAGTTAAACATAGTCAGCCCTATTTTGTTTTACGATTTCAGCAACTTGTCTTTATTTTTGGCGCAGTGAAGAAAATTCTACTATACATTTTTATTGCCGCTTCCTTTTTACCCTCAGCCAAAGCCCAGTTTGAAACAGCAAGAGATTCTGTAGTACAACTTTATGGCATAATCATGACAGCCGATAGCCTGGTGGGAATACCGGCAGTAAGCGTAATGGTTAAAGGCCAGAACCGGGGAACAATCACCAATTACCAGGGTGTTTTTTCTATTGTAGTACTGAAAGGCGACCAGGTAGAATTTACCCACGTAAGTTATAAGCCCAAACTCGTCACCATACCACGAAATCTTGAAGGCACGCAATATAGTATTGTGCAACTTATGGTTGCCGATACCGTATATCTTCCGGCGACTATCATCCGGCCACGACCTACTGCTGAGCAGTTTGCACGCGACTTTGTAACTACTAAAGTACCGGACGATGATATTGAAATCGCACGGCGAAATACAGATGCTGCCAAGCGACGCATCCTGATGCGCACAATACCTGGCGATGGTGCAGAAGCTACTAAAATCCAGATGAACAATTTAGCTAACCGTGCCGTATACCAGGGCCAGGTGCCTCCCATGAATATCTTCAACCCCGCTGCATGGGCCGACTTTATCGAAGCATGGAAACGCGGCGACTACAAAAAGAAAAATTAAAGCTAAAGTGAAAATGTGGAAATGTGAAAGTGTGAAAATTGGAGGTCGCAGTGCCTAATATTCATACTCGGTAATTTCCAAATTTGTTTGAGCTTCCATTTTCACATTTCCACATTTCCATATTTTCACATTATCCTGGAGTATTCCAAACTTATTAACTTGCAACAAATTGCTTTTGTATGAAAAATATTTCCGTCGTCGGTGCCGGTACTATGGGCAACGGGATTGCGCATGTATTTGCGCAAGCTGGATTTACTGTAAACATCGTGGACGTTTCGCTGGCTCAATTAGACAGAGCCCTAGCTACCATTTCTAAAAATTGCGAACGCCAAATTGCAAAAGGAATATTGACGGAAGATCAGAAAAAACAATTGCTTTCAAATATCAGTACGCATTCCAATATGGTGGAAGGTGTGCAGGCAGCCGAACTGGTGATAGAAGCGGCAACGGAAAATATGGCGCTTAAAATGCAGATTTTCGAACAGTTGGATTCACTGGTGCCGAAAACTGCCATACTTGCGACCAACACCTCCTCTATCTCCATAACTAAAATCGCTTCTGCTACGGGACGGGCAAGCAAGGTAATCGGCATGCATTTCATGAACCCTGTGCCGGTAATGAAACTGGTAGAGATCATCAATGGATACGCAACCGACCCATCAGTTACAGCCGAAATCGTTGCGCTTACGAAACAAATAGGCAAAGTGCCCTGTGTGGTGAATGACTATCCTGGATTTATTGCCAATCGCATATTGATGCCGATGATCAATGAAGCCGTGTACAGCTTATATGAAGGCGTAGCAAGCGTAGAAGAAATAGATACCGTGATGAAGCTGGGCATGGCTCACCCGATGGGCCCACTGCAGCTCGCAGACTTTATTGGCCTGGATGTATGCCATTCCATATTAAAAGTATTGCACGACGGATTTGGAAATCCAAAATATGCGCCCTGTCCACTCCTCGTAAATATGGTAACTGCAGGTAAACTGGGAGTAAAGAGTGGTGAAGGATTTTATTCTTATGTTGCGGGAAGCAAGGAGCTGGTGGTAAGTAAACAGTTTATAAAATAACTATTCGAATACTCTGTGTTGGGCTTTTTTTTACCACATAGTCATATAAATCATCATAGGTCACCATAGTATAACTATGATTTTCTATGACCCACCTACTGTTTCTATGTGTTAAAAAAAGCGACTAAGGAAAACTTACAAACCAACACCCCTAAAGGCCAACCGCAACATTTACTTCCACACTTCTCAATTCATTCAGCTTATACAATACATCCTGTAAGCGGTTTTTGGGAATACCTGCCTCTAATACGCTGAATAGCTGGTTGTCTATTTTGTTTACCTGGCATTCATGCTGCTTGATTATTCGCATTACATCATTCATTTGCGTATAGTCGAATTGTATGGTGTAATTTACCAATACAGGTTTTGGCACGATCACCGTTACCTGCAATGCGAGTGCTGCGGCAGTTTTATACGCATGGATTAATCCCGGCACACCCAACAACGTGCCCCCGAAATAACGCACCACTACTACCAGTACATTCGTTACCTGCCTGCTGTCTATTTGTCCAAGTATTGGTCGCCCCGCTGTTCCCGACGGTTCACCATCATCGCTCACGCGGTAAGTATTGCCTTCCAGTCCCAGTCGATATGCAAAACAATGATGCGTGGCCTTGGGATGCTCTTTTTTCACCGATGCGAGTATTTCCTTGAAGTCGTTTACGCTGGCAATGGGATAGGTTAATGCCAGGAACCTGCTGCCGCGATCGCTGAATTCTGCAGAAGAAGGAGTTTCAATCGTGTTGTAATAGTCGTTGTTCATAGGATGGGTGCAAGATGCTGCACGCTATTTTTAAAATAACTGATCTTATCAGCCTGTAATGATTCTTCGCCAGTTTTAACAGCGTTTATCAATTGTGGTGCATTCACACCGTTTCCTGCATGCAGATTTTCATTAGTAATTACCCTCGCTTCATCCCAAAGGTTTGCATCGATAAATGATTGCAGCAGTTGGGCGCCACCCTCAATAATCACACTTTGAATAGCCAGTTGAAATAATGCATCCAATATTTGCGGAATTAGGTTTTCTGTGGGGGTCAACCTGTAAAATAAAAGACCACCCTTTTCCTCCTGCAGCAATTCATTAAATACAATGGTGCGGGCATCATTTGAAAAAAGATGTAGCGATCGCGGCAATCTCAGTTTACGATCGATTACTATGCGCAAAGGTGATTTTCCCGGCCAGTGCCTGGTAGTTAATTGCGGGTTGTCAAGCAAAGCTGTTTGCGTACCAACCATCACTGCCGCTTCTTCACTTCGCCAGCGGTGAACCAACCGGTTGCTATATTCATTACTGATCAGCAGGCGTTGCCCGTTTGTATTCCCTATATATCCATCTGCTGACTCAGCCCATTTGAGAATGATATAGGGGCGTTGCAATGAATGGAAGGTAAAAAACCGTTTATTTAAATTCCTGCATTCCGTTTCCAGTATGCCCGTTTCGGTGGTTATACCCGTTGCATTTAATTTTTCAATGCCTTTTCCATTCACCAGTTTGAATGGATCGCGGCACCCAATGATAACTTTTGGAATTTTCTTCTCGATGATCAGGCTAGTGCATGGAGGAGTTTTTCCATAATGTGCGCAGGGTTCCAGTGAAACATACAAAGTGGATTGCGGCAGCAGGTGAAGATCTTCGTGTCGTACCGCTGCAATACAATTTACTTCGGCATGTGCATGTCCATACTGCGCGTGCCACCCCTCACCTATTATACGATTTTCATACATGAGTACAGCTCCCACCATGGGATTGGGTGCTACCTGGCCGGCACCGAGAGCTGCGAGTTCGAGGCATCGGTGCATAGGGGCCAGATGAGGGTTTGTATGATTCGTTGTATTCAGTGTTGCAAATATACTTATTGGGAGAAGGGTTTCACTCTAACAGATAAAAGATAAAAACTAAAAGATAAAAGTGGCTTTGTATCGGAGTTTCCAAACTGAAACCCATTTTATCTTTTAGTTTTTATCTTTTATCTGTTTCGTAGGTTTGCCGGATGTTAATGCGTGCAGCGATAAAGGAAATGACCACCCGGTTGAGTGCGATTTATGAGATTGGTGAAGCTGCTGCCATTACAGAGCTGGTGATGGAATATATAACCGGTGTGGCAAAAAAAGATCGAAGCCGGGTAAATGACGTCATTCTTGATGCTGAACAACAATTGAAGGCGGAAAACATATTGCAGCGATTACTTGCGCACGAACCCGTACAATATGTACTGAACGAATCATGGTTTTGTGGACTCAAACTTTACGTCGATAACAATGTGCTAATCCCCCGACCTGAAACGGAAGAACTGGTGGAATGGATCATCGCCAATTGTAAATTTCCATTGGATCAATTAAGCATCCTGGATGTGGGCAGTGGAAGTGGCTGTATTCCCATTGCATTAAAAAGAAGATTGCGCAAAGCAGATGTATATGGCTGTGATATTAGTAAAGAAGCATTAAAGGTTGCCACCCACAATGCACATACACTCGGCACTGAAGTGAAGTTTGTCGAGCTTGATTTCCTGGATCCTTCATCACGCGAAAGTCTTCCCTCCTTCGATATTATTGTCAGCAATCCTCCTTATATACCGAAAAGCGAACGATCGTCGATGCGGCCCAATGTAATTACATTTGAACCTGAAACGGCATTATTTGTACCTGATGATGATCCATTGCTGTTTTACCGTGCTATCGCATCATTTGGAATCCACAAACTAAATGCGGGAGGAACTATCTATATGGAGATATATGAAGACCTCGGGAGTGCCGTTACTGACTTGTTTTCCCAAAGCGGGTACAAAGTCACATTAAAGAAAGACATGCAGGGAAAAGACAGGATGGTAAAAGCCCACCTGTAATTTGAAAAATTATTTTACGTTGGCAACCACCTTGGCTTTATTAAGTTTGGCAATGCGCATTATCCGAAACACTTCGCCGTAGTATGAACTGGTATCTGCATTGATAACGACGGTGGGTGTATCTACAGTTAAGCGGTATTTGTTGATTTCCCTGGCAAGAATGGTATCCACCATCGTAGGATCTATTTTGGTAGAGCTGATATAATAATTCTGCTCCTTGTCGATAGAGACCATAATGTTTTGTTTAGCCTTTGTATCTTTTGTACCACGCGGAAGCCCCACCTTCACCACATTAGGATTGGCCAGCGTTGCCACGATCAGGAAGAACATGAGCAGGATAAACAGGATATCGTTGAGCGAATCCGTGAAAACCTCTGACGATTCTCCTTTATGTTTTTTTCTGAACTTCATACTTATCGTTTATCGGGTAGGCTCCTGCAATACATCGAGGAAATCTGCGGAAGCGGCCTCCATCTTGTTGGCGGTTTTATCTATCTGTGTATTCAAATAACTATAGCCCAGGTATGCAGCAAGCCCAATTACCAGGCCGGTAATGGAAGTGATCAGTTTGGTGTAAATACCACCAGCAATGGTACCTACTTCAAATTCATTGGAAGTGGTGATGCCGGAAAACAATTGCATAAGTCCCACCAGTGTACCCACAAATCCGAAGATGGGTGCAGCTTTTGATACTACGGAAAGGATACCCAGGTTCTTTTCGAGCTTATACATTTCCAGTGTGCCTACATTATCCATACTTTTCTCAATACCATCAATCGGTTTGCCGATACGCTGGATACCTTTATCAATAATGCGTGCAACAGGGTTGTTGGTATTTTTGGCAAAACTGCGAGCTGCAGAAATATTCCCGCTTACGATGTGATCGCGGACAATATTCATAAAATTTGAGTCGATCCTCGCAGCATTACGAATGGCAATAGTGCGTTCGGCAAATACCCATACGGCCAGGAGCAACATGACGGCTAGCGGGATCATGATCCAACCTCCCATCATCAGGAGCTCGCCAAAGCCTAAATAACCATCGTGATTTGTGTCGCCGGATAATTTCTGAGTTGCATTTGTTAGTGAGTCAACGATCTGCAATAGGTCTATCATACAATACTAGTCTTTAGGTGGGTAAATGTAGCACAAGCTATTAAACTGTTTTTCGTTTGTTTTCAACACCTGTCAATAATCGGATCAAGAACGAAAAAAATAGTGCCACGTTGTTCCGGGTACTTACATTTTGGAGTTCTTTAACAGGAAGGGAAAATTACCATCATGTAAGATAAAAACTAAAAGATAAAAGTGAGCTTATGGTCGGAGTTTCCGCCTTAAACCACTTTTATCTTTTATCTTTTAGTTTTTATCTTAGTGAGACTCGTTATTTGCCCGTATATGAACTCGTACCTGCCTGCTTCACCATCAATGCCTGGATCTGCTTCATCGTACCCTCCATGCCGTCGGGGCTTCCATCGAGGAAGATGACGTTGCCCTTGCCATATTCTGCAAAGTTTTTAACGGCTTCGGTCCACATGCTGAAAAGAATAACGTTGGTATCCAAATTCGCCTGTTTCATTTGCTCGGCAGCTTCGGTCATACCTTTTGCCACTTCCTGGCGGAAGAGTGCAACACCCTGGCCACGAAGTCGCGCAGCTTCTTTTTCAGCCTCGGCCGATATCTTGATGGCATTACCATCTGCTTCTGCAGCTTTGGTTTTAGTGATCAATAATGCCTGGCCCTCGTTTTCCGCTGCAGCCTTCAGGTTGTTGGACGCAACAACCTTGCTCATCGAATCCAGGATCACTTTGTCAAATGTGATATCATTGATCTGGAGATCCTGCAGGTGATAACCCCATTCCTCCAGCGACATATCAACCTCTACTTTTACATATTGAACGATCTCGCGGCGCAAGCCCAGCACTTCTGCCTGCTTCTTGGTGGCAACGAAAGCACGGATATTACCTTCAATCGTGCGAATCAATGCCTGCATGAGATCTTTATCGGCAATAAACTTGAAAGCTACCTTTTTGATGGTTTCTTCATCTGCATTCTGCACCGAATACAGCAACATACTTTTGAAGTAAACATTGGCCTGGTCGGAAGTGACGGCCTGGAATTCCAGTTCAACCGAACGATTTTGAATAGATACCTTGCGATAAACCGTTTCCAGCAAAGGTATTTTCATATTCAATCCCGGGCGAACGATACGACGGTATTTACCAAACATGGTCACAACGCCAATATAGCCCTGGTTGATCGTGAAAAAAGAACCGAAGAGAAGAATTACGGCAACGAGGAGCCACCAGTAGTTTGATAAGAATTCTGCCATAGTTATATGTATTGATTTGATAGAAAGAAATGTTCTATGTTGATCTTTGTTTCTATGATCCTATGTGGTAAAGCTATGGCTTCCTTCATCGGACTCTTCGCAGTTTGAAACCATACTTTTACCACATAGGATCATAGAAACAAA
>CBFGYO010000143.1:0-10299 GCA_965652975.1 uncultured Chitinophagaceae bacterium
GCAATTCATTGGTTGTTTATAAACCTTAACCAGTTTATAAAAGTTTCATGGGTAAACGGTTCAGCCTAGGGTAATGGAGATAACACTTCAGTTGGTAAATGCCAATCGTTGGTAATGCCTGTAACTAAGAGGTTTTTTAAGAGGATAAAAGGTGGATTCGATAAAGACAGAATGCCTTTATGAAATCGGAATCTATGTATTGGCTAGATAGACAATCTGACGATTGCCACGAGAATGATGTAGACTGCTTGTAAAGTAGAATTTCTGAATTTTCATATCAGCCGATTTAAAGGTTTAAAAAATTGGCTTACTTAGGTGGATTTCTTTGTGTTCAGGTACTTAAAAGACAGGATATTAGGAGCGGTCATAAAAGTAATAAAAATCCGCAGATTTCCTAGTATATCTATCCACATATGAGCTCATTTTTGAGCCGAAGTCCAACCTGGTTTTTAAGTATATATAATTATCACAGCCGTTATCGCGCAACACTCGCCAATTACAAGCCGTGACTGACACGAATTATTATCCCAAACCTTTTAATTGTTAACCACTTAGCCTCGTGGTAAATGTACGTTTCCATATAAGGCATCACAAAAAATGCGAGTTGTTTTTAGCCCAACAAACACGGGATTTTTCCCAGCTTCTAATTTAGTTTTAATGAAGCGGGGTTGCAGAAAAGACCTTATTTAGGTAGCAACACAGGTAAAAGAAAATTTCTCAGTCACTTTTCGATTAAGGTATACCGTTAGCAAACAACAAAAAATGGATGCCATTTTTTACTGAAGTTTACCCATTTCATTTCAAAAATTTTTTATATGAAGAGAAAAGCAGGTATTGTTGTTTAAAAATAATGCGGTGTGATTTTGTAAGGAGAGTATATATTATATGCAACACCAGTATGTCTGATAAAAAATTCCCGGCTTTTCATTGATTACCAGTGAAACATCTGCAACCTTTAGAATAAAATCAACTATTTTCAAGTACCTGACTATCCCAGAAAAACTTTTGGCAGGAAAACATCACCGGCCTATCTTTGCCGTCCTTAAAAACGCTTGAACAGGCATTAAGTTCACTGGACCACAGCGTGTTAGCGTATAAGGCCCGTTCGTCTAAGGGCTAGGACACCACCCTTTCACGGTGGTGATACGGGTTCGAATCCCGTACGGGCTACAAAACCTCACAATCTACTTTTGTGAGGTTTTTTTTCTTTTTATGTTGAGCTACAGCTATTCTCCTCACTACTACGGTTTAGTTAGACAATACATTTGATCAAATTGTCGATCAGACACACGGGGAATATTTTTTGAATGCACATGAAAGCGCTGTTGACACACTTTGACTGCAAAAAAGCTGACCGCAAAGTGCGCGAAGAAGCGCAAAGAACACGAAGAATATTTCTTGGTAAACTTATGATCATGCAAGATTTTTTAAAGGGGTATTGAAATCAATTGACATATTATTTTAAGAAAATTCCACAACTGCATCCGTATAAATCCTTTTACTAAGTGTTTATTTTCCCTGTCCTTTATACAATCTTTTATAGAAAACCCCGTTTACTTGTTTCCGTGAGTCCCGACTTGTGAAACCGAACTAATGCTGATCCAATGAAAGCCACCAATCCAATTTCCTTTGTAGGAACCATCCTACTATTCCTCTATTGTAATTATACCCAGGCTCAATCCTTTGGTATAAACGCCTCAGCAGTATGGATAACTGATTGTAATCAAAGCAGTTTCTTCAATACTTCAGGTTCTCCCGCCAACCAGATAGGACCAGCAGGCAATGTGTTTGATAATGCGAACCTTGGTGTTCACACGCGCAATGCCGGTACACTTATACTACGTGGCGCACAGGTAAAAACTTCTAAAAATCCTGCATCATCCAATGTTTGTAGCGCACGTTTATTTTATAGAGTATACCTGCAAAGCGGCGGGCCCGGAGGTTTTAATTCGATAGATCTTCCTTTAATGGAAGATTGTAACACAGGAACCGGGCTTTTTCCTTCGGGTGGAACCTGTGTGGCCGGAGATCAAAAGTGGCAACGTGTTATTCCTGATGGCACGACTGTTCCTTTTTCTCCAGTGAATTTGACCAGTTATGCGCCGGGCAACTATGTGCTGGAAGTTTATTACCAGGCATCGGGGTCTTTCACCAGCACTTCGTTATGCAACGATCTTGCTACCGACAACAATTCAGGCAACTATTATAAAGCTTATTTCTCCATACAATCACCGAGTCTATCAAGCATCAATCCCGCTTCCTGTTTTGGTAATGAAGGCTCAATTATCATCAGCGGCCTTGCACCAGGAATGTCATATCAATTAACTTATGTTGACGATGGTGTAACGGTGGGCCCCGCAACTTTCAATGCTAATGGTAGTGGTCAAATAACAATTGCAGGATTGAATGCAGGTTTTTATTCCAGCTTTTCGCTGTTGATTAATGGATGTACAACAAATCTATTTACAGGAGTGATTCTTTCAGATCCCATTTATGTACCTACGTTTACGGTTATTCCTCCTTTTTGTGCAGGTACAACGGCACCGGTTTTGCCAACGACATCTAATAATGGTGTTACCGGAACCTGGAACCCATCAACAGTAAGTAATACCGCATCCGGTACTTATACTTTTACGCCTTCACCAGGGCAGTGTACTGTACCAACAAACATGACAATTAATGTTATACAGAGAACAATACCAGCTTTCAATTTTGGAACAACTCTGACAATTTGTGGAAGTGGAACAGTACCCGCGTTACCAACAACATCAACTAACGGCATAACCGGTACATGGAGTCCTTCAATTGTAGATAACCAAAATTCCGGTACGTATACATTTACTCCCACTGCCGGCTTATGTGCTACACCTACAACATTTACAGTAACAGTTAACCCGAACATAACCCCTGCATTTACCTTTGGAACTAATTTGACAATCTGTGCAGGACAAAGCGTACCTCCCTTACCAGCGACTTCAACAAATGGTATAGCAGGCGCCTGGAGCCCTGCTGTCGTTGATAACCAGAATTCCGGTAGCTATACATTCACTCCTTCTTCGGGGCAATGTGCAACTACAACTGTATTTAATGTTACGGTAAATCCAATTCTTAATCCTGTTTTCGATTTTGGAGCAAGTTTGACTATCTGTGCGAATGGAACTGTACCTGCTTTACCAACAACGTCAACTAATGGTGTTAGCGGAACCTGGAATCCTTCTGTTGCAAGTAACCAGGGCTCCGGTGTTTACACATTCACACCCACTGCTGGATTATGTGCAACACCTGCAACATTTACAGTTACAGTCAATCCGAACATTCCTCCCACCTTCAGCTTTGGCACATCTTTGACCATTTGCGCAGGTGCAACTGTACCGCCCTTACCAACTACATCAACGAATGGCATTAGTGGCACCTGGAGCCCGGCTATAGTCGATAACCAAAGTTCTGGTATCTATACTTTCACACCTACCACCGGACAATGTGCAACAACCGCCAGCTTTACAGTTACAGTCAATCCCAACATAACACCTGTCTTCAACTTTGGAACAAGTGTAACGGTTTGTGCGGGCGCTGCTGTTCCCACCTTGCCGATTATATCTACAAACAATATAACGGGCACATGGACTCCTTCGATTGTGAATAACCAGACGTCAGGAGTTTACACATTCACACCAACGGCGGGGATTTGCGCAACCGCCACAACGTTTACCGTAACGGTAAATCCAAATACTACACCCGTATTTGATTTTGGAACAAGTTTGACAATTTGTGCAGGAGCATCAGTACCTGCCCTCCCTGTTTCATCAACCAATGGCATATCGGGAACATGGACGCCTTCAATTGTAAATAACCAGGCTTCGGGAACTTATACTTTCACACCCACTGCAGGTCTTTGTGCAACAATAACGACGTTTAATGTTACAGTGAATCCGAATATTTCTCCTACATTCAGCTTTGGATCAAACATAGTGATTTGTAATGGGGGAGCTGTACCTGTTTTACCAACATTATCAACAAATGGAATAACGGGAAACTGGAATCCTTCCATTGTCGACAATCAAAATTCCGGCATCTACACATTCACACCATCTGCTGGTCTATGCGCAACAACGACAACCTTTTCAGTTACTGTTAATCCAATCCTTACACCCGCATTCAGCTTCGGAACAAGTTTGACAGTTTGTGCTGGCGGAACTGTACCTACTTTACCAACATCATCAAACAACGGTATATCGGGCACATGGAGTCCTACTGTAGTTAATAACCAGGCGTCCGGTATCTATACCTTTACACCAAATGCCGGGCAGTGCGCTACAGCAATGACATTTACCGTAACGGTTACCTCAAACATAATCCCGGTATTTGATTTTGGAACAAGTTTTACAATATGTACAGGAGGGTCGGTACCGGTATTGCCAACAACATCGACCAATGGCATAACAGGCACCTGGAATCCTTCGGTTGTTAGTAGCCAGGCATCCGGCACCTATACTTTTACAGCGGCTGCGGGTCAATGTGTGACACCATTTGTATTTACGGTTACGGTAAACCCAATCCTTACGCCAACTTTTAGCTTTGGTACATTCCAATCTGTCTGTATAGGCTCAAGCGCGCCCATTTTACCTGCTGTATCAACAAATGGAATAAGCGGAGTATGGAATCCATCAACCGTTAGCAACCAGGCAAATGGGACTTATACATTTACGCCCTCTGCTGGACAATGTGCGCTCACCACCACGTTTACTTACGAAGTAAATGCAATTCCATCTGTTACCATAAGAGCTGACACAACAGTATATGACGGAGCTCTAGTGCCGGGTATTAATTTTGTTGCCAGCCCCGGTGCTGCTATAAATTGGTCAAACTCCAACTCATCAATTGGCCTGGCAGCCGCTGGCACCGGAAATATCACTTCATTTTATGCTGTGAACAGGACGGACATTCCGGCCATTGCAAATATTACAGTGGCCCCGGCATTAAACGGCTGTACCGGTACTATACAGAGTTACAAAATAACTGTCCTTCCTCTGCATAAGGATGTTTTTGTGCCCAATGTTTTTTCTCCTAACCGTGACGGAAAGAATGATCAACTGTTTGTTTACGGCAATTACATCGATAAAGTCACTATGCGGATATTTAACCAATGGGGTGAGCAAATAGCGCAGCTTAACGATAAAATGCAAGGTTGGGATGGAACGCATAAAGGAAAACCTCAGCCAGTAGGAGTGTATGTGTATGTGTTAAGAGCTGTGCTTTTGGACGGCAGAACGGTTGACCTAAAAGGTTCAATTACCCTAATCAGGTAAAAATATAAATAGATCGATTTTTATTTCGAACTATGGAAAATTAATAACACCAATGTCCTGTATAAAATGAAAAACAAACTCTTCAAACGGTCTGGCTGGTTTACAACCTGCCTGTTACTGGCAACTGCACTTCCATCAGTCGCACAGACAGATCCTCATTTTACCCAAAACTATACTTACCCTATGTACCTGAATCCTGCGCTTACGGGTAGTAGTGATGGTGAATACAGGGTGTCGGCGATCTACCGGGGTCAATGGGGAAGTATCAGCAATCCATACCGCACCACGGGGATTTCATTTGATACACGTACTAATAAAAATATTGCGCTTGGGTTTAACCTGTTGAATCAGACTGCCGGTGATGCAGGATTCAATTACCTCAGTACTTACGGTTCCTTCGCATACACCGGCATTAAATTCGGAAAAGAAAATTATCGACGCATAGTCCTTGCTTTGCAGGTAGGCATGATCAATCGCAGTGTAAATGCTTCCAAGTTTAAATGGGGTGAACAGTGGAACCCTATCACGGGTTATAATTCATCCAATGCTACATCGGAAAGTTTTGCACGTTCTTCATCTACTACTTTCGATATGGGTGCAGGTGCATTGTATTTTGATGCTACACCAGGTAAAAAAGCAAATGCCTTTGGGGGCTTTTCACTATTCCACATCAATAAACCGAAAGATCCGATTGTAGCAACACAGAATGCAGAGATCAATACTATTCCTCTCCGGTACACCATTCATGGGGGCGTAAGTTATAATTTGTTTGAACGGACAAGCATTGTTCCACACGTGTTATATATGCATCAGGGTACAGCGAGCGAAACCATGTTTGGAACATATGTGCAGTTAAATGTAAACGCGGAAACCGACCTGATGATCGGAGGATACTATCGTTTAAATGATGCTGTCGCCCCTTTTGTAGGAGTCGATTATAAAAATTTTATAATAGGGTTGAGCTATGATGCAAATGTGTCGAATTTGAATGCGATGGCGAGGAATGTCAACAGCTTTGAGTTGAGCCTCACTTATATCAAACGTAATGGTTCGCGCAGCATATTTGATTTTATTCGTTGCGCAAGACTATAAAAAGTTGAAATGATAAAAGTAGACACACGATGAATATCTCTTTACACTTACAGGAAAATCCACCTCCTGTTTGTATAAATAATAATGCCATGAAAATAATCGGCAGGTTTTTACTATTGTTAATTGTATGTGTTGGCTGCCTGCCAGCACAAAGCCAACAGGCAAAAAGCGTACTGCAACTGGCTGACGAATATTTTGCGGGAGGCGAGTATTATACTGCAGCGCATTTATATGAACAGTATTTGAATCCGCCAAAGAAACAAAAAACGGTTAGCGATTTTCCCTTGAATATCAAGGGGAGGAGGTCATTGACTAATAATAATGTTTCCCGCACAGATATTCTTTTCAAACAGGCAGAAAGCTATCGCCTGGCACATTATTGGCAGGATGCGGCCAATTCTTATAAAATGTGCCTTGAAAAAAGTGCTGCGCAATATGGGGATGCATTGTATTGGCACGCCGTATGCGACCGCAGCCTTGGTAACTATCTCGCCGCAGAAGAAAGTCTTAAACAGTTTTTGAGCGGAGCAGGCAAAAACAATCCTTATAAAGTAGCTGCAGAAAAAGAATTACAAACTATACAGTTTATCCGGCAGCAACTTTCACGACCGGATTCTGTGCTGGTTAAGTTGCAAAAACTCGACGTTCCGAACAGCAGCGTATCGGGCGCATTTGCACCCGTTCATATGGGTGGCGCTCAATTCCTGATTAGCAGTACTCAGAAAGATACAGTAGTAAATGGTGCTAATCCTTATAACAGCCACTTGTATTATGCAACTTTAAATGAAGGGGGCATGGAAAACCTTATCCCGGTGTCTCTTTCAAAGATTGCGCCCATGATTAACCAGGGTGCAGCAGGAATTAGCATCGATGGCAATTACCTTTACCTAACGCAGTGGAAAAAAGTAAACGGCACCACCGTTTCATCAATTTATTTTGCGAGGAAAGAAGGTAATAGCTGGAGTGCACCAATTGCACTTCCACTTGTGAATATAAAGGGTCATAGTAGCAAACAACCTTTTTGTTCTCCTGATGGAAAGTACCTTTTCTTTTCCTCCGACCGTCCCGGGGGTTCTGGTAAGTTTGACATTTGGTTAGCTCCTATAAAAAGCGATGGTACCACAGGCGAGCCGGTGAATGCTGGAAGTGTTATTAATTCAAACGACGACGAACTGGCACCGTTTTATCACAACAACAGCGCTACATTGGTATTTGCATCAAACAGGTGGCCGGGTATGGGAGGATATGACCTTTTTGCCGCAAAGGGCAGTGAGACGTCATGGAATACCCCGGAAAATATGGGTCACCCGGTTAATTCTTCACGAGATGATATCTATTTCTTTGCACCCGAAAAAACAGGTCTTTTAAGCAATGCAATTTTCAGCTCCGACCGGGGTACTGGGTGTTGCCTTGAAACATACCGGATATCCAAAGCGCCAAAGAATAAGTTGCTTGCGGGTACCATAAGGGATTGTAAAGATCATTTACCTGTTGCTGATGCGACAATCGTATTAAAGGATGCCTCAGGTGAAGCGATAACAACAACGACGGATGCCAACGGTAAATATGCCTTCAATTTAAAAAGTCCTACAGGTAATAACATGGCTTTGTCTATTACAAAGGAATTGTACAATGATACTTTAGCCAACAGTCATATTGTAAATACCGACGAAACCGATTTGTTGATTGACAAATTAATAAACGAAGATTTGTGCATCGAATTAACACCCGAGAAAAAACCTGAAGAGGTGCTTGTTATAAAAGCGGAAGATGTTGTGACCGTTTATTTTGATTTTGATAAAAGTATCCTTCGAACGGAAGTGGTTAACAAATTAGATTCTATCTATGCAGTAATGGCAGAAAACATTGTAGCAACGATACAAATCTCCGGCTATACCGACGGACTGGGCAGCGTGGAATACAATAAAAAACTATCCGACAGGCGTGCAAGAGCCGTTGCGGAATACCTCATTCAAAAAGGAATTGATGCCAGCCGTATAAGCTTTGTATCTTTTGGTGCCTGTTGCCCGGTAGAAATGGAACTTATAAATGGCCGTGACAATGCGGATGGACGTAGCCGCAACCGTAGGGCATTGATAAATATTAAAAAAGACTAAGGTTTCTCGCGGCGACTGCTCCAATCTTGCATCGCCGCGGGCTCCTAACAATACCCAAATCGTTTTATAGATCACGCCGCGTCGTCTACTCCACTGTGTTCGCTGCGTGAAATCGTAATCCGAAAACCCAAACACTTGTTTCTCCACAAAACAGTACCTTCGCACCTCGCCAGCCGACGCCTAGCGTAGGACACTTTGCAAAGCAGCGGCAACAGGCGTTTTTACTTAATTCATACTTCAAATTTTTTTTCAAAAATGAGCACAGTAAAAGTTGCAATCAATGGTTTCGGACGCATTGGACGACTCGTGTATCGCCAGATCTACAAAATGGAAGGTATTGACGTAGTCGCCATCAATGATCTTACCAGTCCAAAAGTTCTTGCCCACCTTCTTAAATACGATAGTGCACAGGGCCGTTTTGACGCGGAAGTAAAATCCACTGAAGACTCCATCGTCGTCAATGGTGATGCTGTAAAAATCTATGCACAGAAAAACCCGGCCGATATACCCTGGAAATCGCACGATGTAGATGTTGTACTTGAATGTACAGGGTTCTTTACCGATAAAGAAAAAGCCAATGCACATATCACTGCAGGGGCAAAACGTGTAGTGATCTCTGCCCCGGCAACGGGCGATTTGAAAACGATCGTATTCAATGTAAATCATAGTACGCTGGACGGAAGTGAAACAATTATTAGTTGCGCTTCCTGCACCACCAACTGCCTGGCGCCAATGGCACAGGTGCTCGAGGAAAAATATGGTATCGTAAATGGTTTGATGACCACAATTCACGCTTATACCAACGACCAGAATACACAGGATGCACCGCATCCAAAAGGAGATCTGCGCCGGGCAAGAGCCGCAGCACAAAATATCGTTCCTAATAGCACTGGTGCCGCTAAAGCAATCGGACTGGTACTTCCAAGCCTGAAGGGAAAACTGGATGGCAGCGCGCAACGCGTACCTACTTTAACCGGTTCGCTGACAGAAGTAACGGCAGTATTGGGAAAAAAAGTAACCGTTGAAGAAGTAAACGCCGCCATGAAAGCTGCCTCAAATGAAAGCTTTGGTTATACAGAAGACGAAATTGTGAGCAGTGATATCATCGGTATCAACTTCGGATCTCTTTTCGATGCCACCCAAACCCGTGTGCAAACTGTTGGGGATATCCAACTGGTAAGAACTGTTAGCTGGTATGATAACGAGATGAGCTATGTAAGCCAGCTAGTGCGTACCGTACACTTTTTTGCAAAACTGATCAGTAAATAATATCATCCGTTTGCAGCAGCTAAATTGAATTGCTGCAGGCAGTGGTGAATCGATTGCTTATGAAGATCATGAACATCAATGGGCTTACTGCCCACGACCTGCAAAGGCAGGTAGACAATGGAGCCCAGTTTATTTACTTTGCATATACGATTTCGCTGATCGTAGTCACATTCAAACGTACCTCGGGTGTGTATTTGATGCAACAAACGGAGAACAGGGCCGTACGTGGTATTCCTTATACAATGATCTCCTTGTTGCTCGGCTGGTGGGGGATACCTTTTGGACCACTTTATACCATCGAAAGTATTCGTACAAATATGCGTGGTAAAGATGTAACGGATGAAGTGATGGCTACCGTGGCAGGATATATGCAGTTTGAAGAATCGCAACAAAATAAGAAAGCAGGGCATTCCTGATTCAACAATTAATGTAATGCTATGTCAACTTTTTCCGGATATAATTTCGCTGGGCAAAAAGCACTGATTCGTGTTGATTTCAATGTGCCGCTTGACGAC
>CBFGYO010000144.1:0-10050 GCA_965652975.1 uncultured Chitinophagaceae bacterium
GCTGTTGCTTGCTGTTATATGCATAATTCACATTCCAGGTAAACCTGATGTCGTGCCAGTTGAGCTGGTGCGATCCTTCTAATTGCGAAGTGAGCAGACTCCGCTGATTTAGCACGCTTGAACGTAAAGCAATTTGCTGTTCAGTATTGATTCCACTACGACGGTAATAATTGTCTTCAAACAATTGGTTGAAAAGATTTTTCAAAGCGATCTTATGCTTTCCTTTTGTCCAGGCGAAATTGGCAACAGCACCCCAGTTTACACTATACTTATTTTGTTGATCGAGATAGTCAAATTGCAGATCACTATTCTTGTCGTACAACTCCTTGTCTACAGCATACAGTTGTTTACTGTTGCGATAAGTGAGTCCTAATACTGAACCGAACGCCGAACCATTTTTACTTTTTGTAGCATTGGCCCAGGTAAGGCTGTATTGTTGGATCGGACCAGCAGTTGAAGGCACTTCACTGTAAACTTTGTCGTTGAAAGATTTGGCTACTTCTATTTGCTCCTGTTGTGACAGCCTGTCAAAATCCAGGTATTTTTTTGGATATGATGACGGCAGGCCGCGTTGGTCATCAAACCCCAGCCAGTCGGTATTGCCGCGCTTGTTGCTTACAAAATCTTTGAATGTTGACTGCGTATTATAGCCCAGTCCAACACCAAAAATCAATTGATTGGACGTAGGGATGTCCTTGGTTGTGATTTGAACCAGGCCGCCTGCAAATTCACCTGTTAAATCCGGTGTAGCCGTCTTATTAATAATGATATTATCTATTAAACTGGAAGGAATAACATCAAATGAAAATGCTTTTTTATCCGGCTCACTGCTGGGAAGCTGGGCTCCATTGATCATGGCGGAATTATATCGATCGCTCAGGCCCCGTACTACAACAAACTTATTATCCTGTATGGATGCTCCACTTACACGGCGAAGTACTTCACCAGTATTTTTATCGGGTGTACGACGAATGAAGTCTGCTGCAAGGCCACTCGACATGGCCGTATTGTTTTTTTGAAAACCTAAAAGCGCATTCGTGCTTTCCTGACGGCGAGAGGTTGCACGTACCGTGACACCCTCATTGGCTTTCACAGCAACTTCCAACACCACGTTCAATTCATTGTCCATGCCCTGTGCCACTTCGATATCATTGATGAGTTTCGTAGTGTAACTAATTGCAGAAAATTCGAGCTCGTATTTCTTTCCTGTGGCGAGGGTTATTGAGTACCGTCCGTCTGCATCGCTGGTAGTGCCACCAGCAGCACCAACAATTTTCACCGATGCCCCTGCTACTGGTTCATTTTTAGCATTAACTATTTTTCCGGTTAGCTTAAACTGGGCGTGGATAAGGGAAGCGAAACAGGTAGAAATGATCAGCATCAGGAGCCGTAGGTACATGGTAGTTATTTGCGGCAAAGGACGGCTTATAACGTTACCGGCATGTTACTGCCATGTTAACCAATCGTGACCTGCATGTTACCGCAATGTTACCATCCGGCTAGAACCGGAATTGAAGACGGCATGTAAGTAAATTATCTTTAAGATCAGTCGTATACCCGGGCAGTTGGGTTTCTTCATTCTTTACAATATCATAGTAAAGTATGAGTTTGGTTTGGGGATTCAGGTAGTGTGCAAAGCCAATCCCCAGGGTAGAAAATTTTATATCGGCGCTTGTGAGATTAGTTCCTGCTTTGCCTATCTGCATACCCTCTACCCGGGTATTAGGGTCGTACCAGTCATACTTCACCATCAACTGGTTGTTTTGATTGATGATGTTTTGTAGAAATAAGAGGAATGCGCCATCAAAATGGCGAATATAGGTGGGTACCGGCACTCCATTATCAGTAGGTAATGTGCCGGGATTACTCGTAGTGAGTTCGGTTCCCGGCTGCGTACCAAACCAGTATTCTGCTCTCCATTCAGTTTCGCCCCAATCGTGATTTAATTTCAGTTGAACGTCCCCGCCATAATAGTGGCGTGGAGATGATCGTCCCAGGTTGGATTCTGATGAATCAATAACGAATATTTCATTGCCGTCGGCATCTGTCCCACTTTCATAAATGTATTTAGTGCCATTTTTCCAGCCGCCGTAGAGAAATGATAATCCTCCAGTGAGAACAAAATTGCTAAGGTGATATTCTTTGATATAAAGCCTCGATATAAAATCTTTATGGCTATCAAAATCTGTTGTACCGGAAAGGCCTTGCCCATTGAAAAAACCTGCATCCAGTTTTATATGAGATAATTTATGCCTGTGCTCCTGCGGTTCAAATGATACCATGACACCCAGATCCCGTTCAGATGGCATCAGTATCTGTGACATTCTTCCCCGCTCAGGCGTTTCACGATATGCAGAAGAAAGATTTACCTCATACCCAAAGGGTCGCGCGAAAAGTCCTGTAGTAACGGAGAAGAGGTTGTGTTTTGTCTCATATAGTTTTAGAAACATATCCCTAACTACCACCCCTCGTTCGGTGGCATCGATCTGGAATGAAAATATGGCCTGGGGATATTTCGTCTTTGAAGGCAGCATGTAATCGAGTTTTATACGTGCCCTGCGCAACATAAACCGGCTCTTTGATAGGCTCGAAAAATTACCCCCTCCGTACGAGGGCGCACCTGGAGATTGTATTACCTGGAATTGTGGCTGGATGTAACCCGTAAACCGCAAGTTTTCAAATCGTTTGATAATCGGTCTTACCGTATCTTTTATGAAAAAAGAAGAATCAATGTCAGACAGGTAACGCTGTGCCGTAGCCGGGGCAGCCATCAATAATCCGGCACCGATACCTAAGAATATGCACAATTTTCTCTTTATCATTTGATAATGATTACGTAATGATTCGGCAACAATCGGGCGCAAGATAGATGGGGATATATAAAAACATTGTTACTGCATCATTAATGAATTATTACCTCTATATTAATTAATTATTAACTCTGCCCCGCTCTCCTTCTTCCTTATCGGCAAGCGGGTAATTTCGCAACCAGTTTAAATCTTTATATATGAATTCTTTCCTGAAAATATTCATGCCAAAAAATAAGGTGTTCTACGACCTGTTTGAAGGCGTGGCCAGTAATGTAGCAAAAATGGGTACCGTATTAAAGTCCGTTGTTGCCGAACCCGACTTTGACAAACGCGCCTCCCTCATCAACCAGCTTGAAGACCTTGAACATGCTAATGACGAATTGACCCACAGCGTGTTTACCGAGTTGGGTCGCAATTTCATTACTCCATTTGATCGTGAAGATATTCACTACCTGGCTTCATCCCTCGATGACATAGCTGATTATATATATGCTGCCGGCAAAAAAATCAATTTCTACCGCGTCAACCCCAATGATATTGGTATGCAAAAATTTGCAGAACTGATTGAGCAGGGCGGTCAACAGGTGCAGGTGGCCGTAAAGGAATTACGGAATATGAAGAACATGCGGAATATTACCGAAGCACTTGTGAAGATCAACAGTATTGAAAACCAGGCCGACGATATTTTTGACATGAGCATCGAACGATTATTTGCAAGTGAGCCCGATGCAAAAGAGGTGATCAAGAAAAGAGAGATCTACCAGGTAATGGAGATCGTAACCGATAAATGCGAAGATGCGAGCAATGTAATCGAATCTATCATTATCAAATATGCTTAAATATAAATGTGGAAATATGGCAATGTGGAAATGTGAAAATGTCATGCGGGGTAGTTTCCATTTTGCTTCCGATACAAGTCGGAGTATTCATTTCCACATTTCCACATCTCCACATCTCCACATTTAATTCTTATGACCACATATTTAATTATCATCATTGCACTGGCTTTGATCTTTGATTATATCAACGGCTTTCATGATGCTGCAAATTCAATTGCAACGGTGGTCTCCACTAAAGTGCTTACGCCATTCCAGGCTGTGTTGTGGGCGGCACTGTTCAACTTCGTAGCTTATTTTATTTTCAAGGATCATGGTGTGGCCAATACTATCGCAAAGACTGTAAAGAGTGAATGGATTACCCTGGAAGTAATTTTTTCCGGCCTTATAGCGGCTATCGTATGGAATCTGCTCACCTGGTGGTCAGGTATCCCCTCGTCATCATCACATACATTGATTGGTGGATTTGCTGGTGCGGCAATCGCTCACGCAGGAGGATTTACGGCGGTGAATTCAGCCGTGGTATTGAAAACAGCGGCGTTTATTTTTCTTGCGCCCCTGGTAGGTATGCTAATGGCCCTTATCATTTCATTGTGGTTCATCAACTCTTTCCGTAAAGGTCCCTGGCCAAAATTATTTTCACTGCTTGTGATTGGAGGTGTGCTCTATTTCCTTTTTACGCATATGGAAACGGACCCTGTCAAGCTTAAATCGCAATATGATTCCTATGTTTTAAAAGTGATTTTTTACTCCAGCAATTTCAAGTGGATACTCTTGTGCTTTATAGTGATTGTAATGGCCGTGTTCTCCTTTTTCCTGAGTACCCTCAACGCGCATCGGTCAAACCAGTGGTTCAAGCGACTACAATTGGTGTCATCTGCAGCATTTAGTATCGGCCATGGTGGTAACGATGCACAGAAAGTAATGGGCATCATCATGGCTGCGCTTATCGCGAGCGATCCCGGGCAATACTCCCTTGATAATATGGTTTGGTGGGTGCCGCTTGCCTGCTATGGCGCCATTTCTTTGGGTACGATGAGTGGGGGCTGGAAGATTGTGAAGACCATGGGCACCAGGATTACCAAAGTAACTCCGTTTGAAGGAGTAGCCGCGGAAACTGCCGGTGCCATCACCTTGTTTGTAACGGAAGCACTAAAAATACCTGTAAGTACTACACATACGATTACCGGTTCGATAATGGGCGTGGGTGCTACCAAGCGACTTTCTGCAGTACGCTGGGGTGTAACGCTCAACCTTATCTGGGCCTGGATACTCACGATTCCTATCAGCGGCCTGCTGGCGGCGGGCGTTTACTGGTTGGTACATTTATTTAAGTAACGTGTTACACGGCAAAACGAGATAAAAGATAAAAACTAAAAGATAAAAGTGATCCAGCTCGGACAAACCGATCTAATCCGACTTTTATCTTTTAGTTTTTCTCTTTTATCTCAAATCGTGCAGTTAAATAAAAAATCCTCACTTTTGCCACCATAATTATGGCAACAATATTAGTTACAGGAGGATGCGGGTATATTGGTTCACACACCATCGTAGACCTGATTGAAAACGGTTATGACGTAATTTCCGTAGATAATAATTCGCGGTCCAATCCGCGTATCCTTGATGGAATAGAAGGTATTACAGGCAAAAAAGTAAAAAATTACAAGGTTGACCTTTGCAATTTCGATGACACATTTGCCATTTTCCAGGAAAATGAAATCCATGGTATTATTCATTTTGCTGCTTACAAGCTGGTAGGTGAGTCGGTAGAAAAACCGTTGATGTATTTTGAGAATAACCTGGTATCAGAGATTAATCTTTTGAAATGTGTTCAGGAATTTGGAACTCCTTATTTCGTCTTCTCTTCGTCCTGCACGGTATACGGCAATCCCGACCAGATCCCCGTAACTGAAAAAACGCCACCCAAACCTGCTGAATCACCATATGGTTATACCAAGCAAATGGGTGAGCAGATAATAAATGAATTTTCAAAAAGCAGCGGAACTAATTCAATACTCCTCCGCTATTTTAACCCGGTAGGCGCTCATCCATCAATCAAAATTGGTGAGTTGCCAATTGGAAGTCCGCAAAACCTGGTGCCCGCAATCACGCAGACAGCTATTGGGAAAATAAAGAAGATGTATATCCACGGCAATGATTATGATACACGCGATGGTTTCTGCCTCAGGGATTTCATACATGTAAGTGATATTGCCCATGCGCATACGCTGGCGATACAATACCTGGAACAAGGAAAAAATGCAGGTAAATGTGAAGTTTTTAATATTGGTAGTGGTACAGGCGTAACCGTTCTCGAAGCCGTTCAGGCTTTTGAAAAAGTAAGTGGTGTAAAACTCAATTACGAAATTGGCCCTCGCCGCCCCGGTGATGTAATAGCTATTTATGCCAACAGGGACCTTGCAACAAAATTGCTCGGCTGGGATCCAAAATATTCACTTGATGATATGATGCGGACAGCCTGGGAATGGGAACAGCGATTGATGGCGGATAAAACAATCTTCAGTGGTAAGCCCACCGAACTGAATTAGGCTACAGGCTTCAGGCTAGAACACAGAGTTTGTATTCAAAGCTTGCAGCCTGTAGCTTTTCTCCTTTTTTCCTTTAACCCGTTAGCCTTACATTTGCCGCGACTAAATTACCCTCATGCTGAAAGATATACAGTCGACAGGAACCAAAGATACCCGCAGCGGATTTGGCGATGGCATAGCAGAAGCTGCCCGCAACAATCCCAATATTGTAGCGCTCACGGCCGACCTGGCCGGGTCATTGAAGCTGCAGCAATTCATGAAAGAATTCCCTGAGCGTTATTTTCAGTGTGGTATCGCGGAAGCGAATATGATGGGCATTGCCGCGGGTATGACCATTGGCGGTAAAATTCCTTTCACTACCACGTTTGCCAATTTTTCTACAGGCCGCGTTTACGACCAGATACGGCAATCAATTGCATATAGCGGTAAGAATGTAAAGATCTGCGCCTCACATGCAGGCCTCACACTTGGAGAAGATGGCGCTACTCACCAGATACTGGAAGATATCGGGCTTATGAAAATGCTACCCGGAATGACTGTGATCGTACCTTGCGATTATAACCAAACCAAAGCAGCGACAAAAGCCATTGCATCATATGAAGGGCCGGTGTACCTCAGGTTTGGACGCCCGGCTTGGCCCATATTTTCAAAAGAAGAAGATTTCAAAATCGGTAAAGCCCAAATCTTCAGTGAGGGTACTGATGTAACAATATTTGCCTGTGGCCACCTTGTATGGAATGCCATCCAGGCAGGCGCCATCTTACAGGAAAAAGGTTTAAGTGTAGAAGTGATCAACATCCACACCGTAAAGCCGCTCGACGAAGAAGCAGTGATTGCTTCATTACGTAAAACGAAATGTGCGGTAACTGCCGAAGAGCATAACATTTATGGCGGCATGGGCGATGCAATTGCACAATGCGCAGCCAAACACTTTCCAGTACCGATTGAATATGTAGGTACAAAGGATACATTTGGCGAAAGTGGCACACCAAAAGACCTCCTTAAAAAATATGGCCTCGATATCCCGGATATTGTTGCTGCAGCAGAAAAGGTGATGAAGCGTAAGGCAGCTTAAGAACTATCTCGCGGCTCCGATTCTCGCGGCGAAGGCTGCGTTGTGAACGTCATTATTTGAAAGGTTGATACTCAGAGACCGCTGCGAGAAATTTTCGCGGAGTTTTTAAATCCGCTTCCCTTCTTTATTTTGCATTCATTCTAATGTCTACATCCTTGATCAGTGATAGTGAGTTATTAGCGCAATTTCGTGACCCCGTTACGAAGGAAAAAGCCTTTACAACCATCATACGCAAATACCAGGAAAAATTATACTGGCATATCCGCCGCATGGTGATTGAACATGAAGATGCAAACGATGTACTGCAAAACGTACTTATTCGTGTATGGAATGGACTGGAAAATTTCCGCGAAGACAGCCAGCTTTACACATGGCTTTACCGGGTAGCCACCAACGAGTGTCTTACTTACCTGGAGCAACAAAAAAAGCGCAGCTCTGTAAGTTTTAACGAAATGGAAAGCGGTCTTAGCAACAAAATAAAAGCCGACAAACATTTTGATCCTAACCGCCTGGAATGGAAGTTACAGTTGGCGATCCAGCAGTTACCGGAGAAACAGCGAATCGTATTCAGTCTCCGGTATTACGATGAAATGCCATACGAACAAATGAGTAAAGTATTGGAAACCAGTGAGGGAGCGCTGAAAGCAAGCTATCATCATGCAGTCAAAAAAATAGAGGATTATATCCGAAATCATTAAACTTTGCCGGGGCAAAACTGTCTGAAATACGGTATTAATGGCACAGAGTAACAACATATTGGAAGAATTGAAAGAGCTGAATAGCTCGCTGGCTGGCAATGCCTTATCGGTACCAATGCAAGTACCCGATGGGTATTTTGACGCGTTGCCAGGATTAGTAATGGCTAAAATAAAGGCTGTATCGAGTTCAGGTACTGACGAATCAGCCGATATCTCCCCCTTACTATCTTCAATTTCCAAGGATATGCCTTATACCGTGCCACAGGGATATTTTCAATCCCTCGACACAAGGCTTGCATCTATTATCAGAGATCATCAATCGGCAAAAGAAGAACTGGAGAGTTTGTCGCCGCTCCTGGGTGGTTTGAAAAAAGAAGTTCCTTTTACAGTACCCGAAGGGTATTTTGAATCTATACAACCGAAAATTAATCATCAGCCAGCCAGGGTAGTGAGCATGGCGCCGCGAAAATGGTTGAAGTATGCAGTAGCTGCTATTCTTATCGGGATCATCGCCACTACGGTAGTGTTGGTACGTGATAGCGAAAAGCTTGACCCGGATACAAATTCTTATTCGTGGGTGGAAAAGAAAATGAAAAAAGTAAGTACCGATGAAATCGAAAATTTTGTCGAGTTGTCGGATGAGGTGCTTCCCCAAAATGAAATAGTTGCTAACAACGCAAAGACGAACGAAGTAAAAGAACTGATCAAAGATATTCCCGTTAATGAAATTGAAGCTTTTTTAACCGATATACCACAGGAGGAAAACGTTTCCGAAGAGGATGATGCACTATTGAATTAACATGAGAAAGTTTTTAATCATATTTACTCTTACACTCGTGGCATTCTGTGGTTTCGCACAGGAGGATGACCATGGTACAAATGAACGCATTCGCGATAGGATGAGCGAGTATATCCAGAAAAGACTCCATCTTTCCAATGAAGAATCGCAAAAGTTTACGCCCGTTTTTTTCCGTTACTTTAAAGAATGGCGCACGACACTACGTGACAATCGTGGCGACCGACTATTACTTCAACAGAAGGTTGTTGACCTTCGCCTTCGCTACCGAAGTGAATTCCGAGAAATCTTAGGGGAAAAAAGAGGTAGCCAGGTTTATGACCACCAGGAAATATTCATCAAGGAGATGCGCAGGGTGGGCAAAGAGCGAATGGAGAACCGCCCTGTGAAGCCTCCGAACAACTTACCCACCAATTAGGGGATAAAAGATAAAAGCTAAAAGATAAAAGTTCAATTCGAAGCACCCAACTTTTATCTTTTGGCTTTTAGCTTGCCTGCCAGCAGGTGGGTTTTTATCTCTTATAATTTGAGGAAGGGAGTTTTAATATCATGATAGAATAAGAAAGTCCAATTTTCTTCACTACCTTTTTTCCACCATTGCTGTCTTAATTCCATCGCCTTTTTACCGTCATAATCGTACTTGGCGGCAAAGCGGTGTTTCATTTGCTGCAACTGTGGAGCATCATCGGCACCAAAAAACAATATTTCATTATCGTCCCTTATCCAGAATACCTGGTGCCAGGGCGAATGTGCTGCAGTAACTTCATAGTCGATATATCCGTCGATAGTTCCGTTTCCTTCCAGCCATTGTACCTGCTTCTTATCTCCCAGGCAAACCAGCTCTTCCGTTATAAAAGAAGGAGATCCTTTCTCCAACGCGAATGAAAATTCGGAACGCTGCACATAATAAGTAGCGTCGGGAAATGCCAGTTCGGTACCCTTACCCGATCCGACGGCACCCGCATGATCCTTGTGCAAATGTGATAGCAGCACTTTTGTAATTTCCGCGGGATTGATACCAGCCTCCATGATATTCGTATACAATTGTAGCTTACCCTCTTTTTCAAAACCCAATCCGGTGTCGAGAAGCAGCACATCTTTAGATGTTACTACTATAAATGGCTGTACCTCTACCAACAGGCTACCGGTGGATCGTTGCTCCATCGTATCTTTCTGTAGGTCGTAAGGCACAAAAAGTTTGCTTTTGTCTATCGTGAAGCTTCCTTCGGAAAGTGGAATTATGCGCATTAGGCGCAAGATAACTTATCAAACGTTTCTCGCGGCGA
>CBFGYO010000145.1:0-9924 GCA_965652975.1 uncultured Chitinophagaceae bacterium
GTGGAATTTTCTCCACAAGATGTGGTCACGGCAGCACATACTGCTATCACCATCCATTTGCTAAATCTCATAATAAATTGATTAATGTTATGAATAAACCGTTTACCGGTCAGTTTCCAATGCTTCTTTAATAAAGTATTATGCCAGAAAGACGAATGTGGAAATATGAAACGGTCAAATGTGAAAATGTGGTGATGTGGAATATGAAAATGTGGATGGGCAGTGCAAGATATGAACATGTGGAAAATCTTATGGGATTCATGGGTTACCTCACGCTGCAAGTTGTGCCATGCATAAGTATTGCATTTTCACATTTTCACATCTCCATATTTACACATTTGCTTACTCTTCGTAATCGAATAACTTTTTGGGATGAACATCCAGTCCCGCGGCGAGTTCGATAATGGTAGTGAAAGTAATATTGATCATTCCTTTTTCGATCTTGGCGATCTTACTGTTGTCAATATCGCATGCAGACGATACGTCGCGGAGACTGAGACTTTTCTCTTTCCTTAAATCAGCCAGGTGCTGACCAAATCTCCGCAGAGCTTTCTTATCGTTGGTATTGAGCATTTACAGTTCGCGGAGTAAATTGTGGGTAATTTTTAAAAAAGATGCGGCCTTATAAGACCGCATTTCAAAAAATTTGTATTATCTTCCCGTAGATAAACTGCCATGAACTACCCAATTGATCATAACGTAAGCGACCAGGAGCTGATAGCTCTCCTGCGTACCGGCGATGAAAAAGCATTGGAGAAAATTTTTAATCATACCCATGCCGGTCTCCTTCATTTTGCAATGCAATTCGTTAAAGACCGGTTGGCAGCCGAAGATTATGTTGCCGGTAGCTATATTAAGATCTGGGCAAAAAGAAAAGATTTTTCAAATCTCGGGTCCATCAAATCATTTCTCTATACAGCCGTAAAGAATGCTTGTCTCAATCATATCAAACAATCAAATCGACATTCTGTTTGCCATAAGGAGATACTTTACCTTTCAGATAAATCCAGCGATTTCCTCAACGATTACGCCATAAAAACAGAATTATTGCAAAAACTGTGGGAAGATGTCGAGCAACTACCCGCTGTACGCAAGAAGATCTTCAAAATGTATTTCGCCGAAGGCCTGAGTTCATTCGAAATTGCCGAAAGTCTCCAGATTTCTGTAGATACTGTACGGGTGCAAAAAGCAAGAGCATTGCACGCATTAAGGGCTCTTATAAAGAGATAAAAGATAAAAGTTGGCTAAGGTCGGGATGTTCGGCCTAAGCCAACTTTTATCTTTTACCTTTTACCTTTTAACTTTTATCTTCCTAAAGCAGATGAAACGAATAAGCTACCTTTATCAACCCTGCCGTATTTTTTACCTGTAATTTTTTAATAAGATTCTGCCGGTGAGAATCCACAGTTCGTTTGCTAATGAACAGCGAGCGGGCGATTTCATCATTCGTCATTTCCAGTGCAATCATCCGCAACACCTCGATTTCACGTTTACTTAATCCGCCCCTGGAATCCTGCTCTTCCTTTTCCGGGTACTTTGCCGAATCGATAAGTTTAAGGGCTACTTCATTTGAATAATAAGGCGTACCGGCCAACACAGAAGTAATAGCTTGCAACAATTGCGAAGGATCGATGTTTTTTAAGATATACCCATTTGCACCGTGACTCACCATACTTTTAACGTAAGAAAACTCATCATAATTTGAAAGTGCCAGCACCTTCAAATCTTTTTTATATAACCGCAACTGCTGCAGGGTTTCTGTACCATTCATACCCGGTAGCTGGTAATCCATCAATACGATGTCATAACCCTTTTTTAATACCTTCTGGATTGCCACTTCCCCGTTTTCTGCCTCGTCAATTTCGAATCGAAGAAAATTTTCTTTCGACTCCAGCATGATGCGAATGCCATCCCTCACCATTTGATGGTCATCTACAATTAATAATCTTACTGTTTTGGTTGCTATTTCCATAGACACAAAATTTATTTGTCAATTGGAACAGTGATTTCGTAACGTGTGCCGCGCCCAGGCCGGCTGATGATTTCTACTTCGCCATTGTACGGACGGATTCTTGATTGTACATTATTCAAACCCATTCCCTGGTCGTGCAATTTCTTTGTATCAAACCCGATCCCGTTATCCATAAGAATAATGCGTGCTTTATTACCCGTTTCCGTAAACCGGACCTTCAACTTGTCGGCCTGGCTATGTTTAAGTGCATTATTAATAAATTCCTGGATGATCCTGAAAAGGGCAAACTCCTGTTGCACGGGCAGCCTGCGGAATGCCGGTGATTCATGTATGCTGATTTTCATTTTCTGCAGCAGCTCATGCTTCGAACATAATTCTTCTACAGCTTTAACCAGGCCGAATATTTCAAGGCTTTTGGGCATAATGTTGAAACAGATATTACGCATATCTGCCTGCACATCTACCAATGCAGCGTTTGCCTTCAGTAATATTGATTTTTGTCGCGGATCGTCCACGCCGTCTGCAGAAGCACCGATATAAAATTTTATCGCCGATAACTGTTGACCGATACTGTCATGTATATCCTTTGCAAAACGAACCCTCTCTTTTTCCTCCGTTTCAATTATGGCCCTGAGAATGCTGTTCTGTATTCTTTTTTGGAGGGATATATCTTTGGCCGTCATCAACAGTTTTACCTTTTGTTTTCTGTCGCCGATCATGCGTGATGCCGATACCAGCACGGGTATAGACCGATCGTCTCGCGATCGAAAAACAGTTTCATGCGTGGTATGTTCTCCTGACTTTCCATTTCCTTCCATCCCGTCGAACCAGCCGGCCTGTATGCCGCCAGATAAAAATGAAACCGGTTTACCGATAAGTTCCTCGAGACTGTATTGCAGGTGATGACTTACGGCTTTGTTGATATTCTCGATGCGTCCCTGTTTGTCGAGCACGAATACCATATCGGAAACTGAATTGAAGATGTCGTTAAAATAGTCGCGGGAGATGGTTCTTTCTTTCAGTTCCTCACCAAGCATATTTACTCCGGCAATAAAGGCATCTACCTGGTCCATACGGGGCGACATCGTCAGCTTCCTGTCGAAGTTGCCAAGTGAATAATCACTGAGAAGTTTTTTTATCTTGTTAAACCGGTTGTCCATCCTCATTACATTTGCTTCCTGTATTTATTGAGCCATTTCATCGCGGCTTCTTTCTTCGAAAAAATACGGGAAGGAATTTTGGGCTTAGCCACTGACAAATAGAAATTACCAAGGAAAGATCCCACCGGCGAATCCAACACAATGGCACCCGCGATAACCCCCTGCACTCCTTCATCCGATGCAAGATAATCCCTTGCATCTTTATTAAAACTTACAACACCAAGGTTATAAACCAGGGCCACTACCGGTTTGTGATCGGCAAATTCTAATCGTGTTTTGACGATCTCCCTGGCTACAGGGAGTGTGATTTTCAGATCTTTTTTATACCAGCCGATCAGCAAATCACCCTCCAGCTCATATCGCACATAGGCGGTATCCAGTACTTTTTCCATACTCAAACGAAGATTACACTAAGTGTATATTCTTAGGAATAACAATGAGTTCTTTTATTTAAAAATCAGTCTTTATGCTGTTCCCTATCTCATTTATAAAGATAAAGTTTGTATTCAATCATTACAAATAGCGGTGGCGAATACGGTAATTAATACGATCGATCAGATCATTACGGATGGCGTAAATAGAGATATACTCCATTTGTACACGGAAGATGATGTTTTCCGTGGCAACAAGCTTACGCTACGCGGAAAAAATGTGGTGAATTTTGGTTCCTGCAGTTACCTCGGCCTTGAGTTTGACTCCCGCCTCATAGAAGCCTCAAAAGCCGCTATTAATCGCTTTGGCACCCAGTTTTCAGAGTCGCGCGCCTACGTTTCTATTGGTCTTTATAAAGAACTGGAAGAACTCTTTGAGCGCCTATTTGAAGCTTATTGCGTAATTACTCCCACTACCACACTTGGGCATATAGCGAATATACCGGTTTTGATTACTGCTTCGGATGCCGTGATAACCGACCAGCAGGTGCACAATTCTGTGTCTACTGCCGTAAAATTGCTGGCCGGCGCAGGCACCCATATTGAAGTGCTGCGTCATAACCGCATGGATATGCTGGAAGACCGCATCAAGAAACTCCGCAACAAATACAAGAAAATATGGTACCTCGCTGATGGAATTTATTCCATGTTTGGCGACACAGCCCCCATGGATGAGCTATACCGCCTGTTGGATCTGTACCCTTCTTTTCACCTCTACATCGACGATGCCCATGGCATGAGTATTCACGGTAAACACGGACGGGGATCCGTATTGCGGCAACGGCACTTCCATCCCCGTATGATCGTCGCTACATCTCTAGCCAAAGCTTTTGCCACCGGTGGCGCCGTGATGTTGTATCCCGATGCGGAAACAGCCAGGAAAGTAAGAACCTGTGGTGGACCACTTATTACCTCAGGACCTTTGCAACCGGCACAGTTGGGAGCGGCGATTGCTAATGCGAAGATCCACCTGACACCGGAGATAGATATTATGCAGGAAGAATTGAGGGAGCGTATTAAGTTCACCAACTTGATGCTAAAGAAATACCAGCTCCCGGTTATTGCTGAAAACAATGCTGCCGTATTTTTTGTTGGTATGCACTTACCCAAATTGGGATATAATATGGTGCGACGAATGCTTGACGCAGGATACTATGTGAACCTCGGCATTTTTCCCGCTGTGCCTATGAAAAATACCGGTATTCGTTTTACGATTACCCGACTCCACAGTTTTCGCCAGATAGAAGAAATGATCAGCACGATGGCAAGAGAATTGCCAAAAGCATTGAAGGAGGAAGGGATTAGTTTGGCAGACATTTACAAAGCATTCCGCATACCGATACCAGCAATACAAAACCTGGACAGACAGGTTAATTCCGCGCTCAACCAGGCACTTTCTCTTACAACAACGCATTGTAAAAGTATTAAGGATATTGATAAAAGCCAATGGGATGAATTGTTTCGAAATAAGGGAACGTTTGATTGGCAGGGATTACAATTGCTTGAACAAACTTTTTGTAATAACCCGGTACGGGAAAATAACTGGCTATTCGATTATATAATTATCAGGGACAACAATACCGGAAAACCAGTGCTGGCTACATTTTTAACAACTGCGTTATGGAAAGATGACATGTTGTCCGCGGCAGGCATTTCCGAAAATGTTGAACTAAAAAGGGATAAAGACCCATATTATCTTACGTCAACAGTGCTTGCCACCGGCTCGCTATTAACTGAGGGCGAACATATCTATATTGACCGTACATCGCCTTATTGGAAAGACGCGATGCATTTATTCTTTGATCGCCTCAACCAACTCCAGGAATCTTATGGTGCAAATAGTATTGCGTTGCGCGACTTTCATGAAATCGACCCAGAGCTCGAAAGCTTTTTTATCGATAACGGTTTTTTTAAAACAGCAATGCCAGACAATCATGTGGTGAAAGATCTTTCCTGGAATGATGAAGGAGAGTTTTACCAGTCACTGTCTGTATGCAATAGATCCCATATACGCAAACAGGTAAAACGCCATCGTAATAATTTTGATATAACTATTGCCCAAAATCCCACAGACAGGGAGATCGATCTCTGGTATTCATTGTACAGAAATGTAAAAGATCATAGTCTCGCTCTCAATACCTTCACACTACCGAAACAATTGTTCGCAAATATTGCTCGTAATCCCGATTGGGAAGTACTGACGTTGCGATTAAAAGCCGCCGGGCAAGACGGCGACAAGACGGTAGCGGTTGTTTTTTGTCATCATGCGGGTGAGAATTATAACCCCATGATCATTGGTCTCGATTATACCTTCAATAGTGCATTTAAAGTTTACCGGCAGTCACTGTACCAGGTGGTACTGCGGGCAAAAATGCTGGGAAAGAAACGAGTAAACCTGGGATTTTCAGCTGGCATTGAAAAGAAAAAAGTGGGAGCCATACCCTCTCCTACTTATGCGTTCATGCAGATCAGGGACAGTTACCATGCGGAAGTACTCGCAAATATGCAGGTAACCAGTCAGCCGAAATAAATACTTTGACCACTATCACTATTATTTTAACCGTTTAAATCATTATTAACATGATCTCTTTACCTACTTAAGTTGTATCAATGAAATTGACCAGGAGTGAATTCTGCCAGTTCAATCTTCATACACGGTTTGAATTGCTTACTGAATATGGAAAGAATGTTGTTAGCAAAAGGGTAAGTCGGCGCATGATTTCGGTGTACAGGGTGTTTGACTTTTATGTGGAAGTATATGAGAACCTGGCCAGCCGCCAATTGGAAAGGGTGGAACCTGTTATCCATACAAGCTTTCTTGATGTGTATAAAGATCTGTAATACCCAAAATCGGTATATAGACTTAGGCATTACCGTTTTTATACGTAAACATATTTGGCCGGGTATTTTTTAATTTTATTATTAGTAATCAATACGGATGAGGATTTACTCGCAGTGACGGCAACTTACCCCAAGCATTAGCGTTCAAAAATGAACGATCCGGCGGGCTCTGACTTTCTGGTACAACATAAATAAAGCTTTGTGTTGAAGAAAACAATCATCCATTACTTAGACAAAGCATCAGCGATGATTAATTTACGGATGAGTTCGTTCACATATGGCCCCATACTTACCCAGCCCGGTTTTCCCGCCTCGTACAAAGACAGCAGGATTAGCGGCAGTGAACAGGTATATGCCGAGGGCACGTATGGTGTGATATTTTTGCAATCAATTCCCGCTGGAAGTATTACGTTTCTATACACGATTTTCAAATTGAAAGAGGATATGGCGCTGGACTTTCAATGTGCACCACAAACCATACAGGTGCATGCCGCTATGAAAAACGATAGCCTTTTTCATATCATGGGCATTGGCGATCTGCATTTTTGTGAAGGACAATTTAACCTTCTTGATTCAGTAAGGCTTGATGGAAGTTATTACCTGGAAAAGGACAACGAATACCGCACGCTACATATCGACTTTTCTTCCACTTTTCTTGACAAGCTGTTACCGGCAATGCCTTATCTCGAAGCCTGGATTGCATCAGGCAATGAAATTTCCAGGGTACTTTTTCAATCCAACGGCTGGTTGTCATTGCAGCAGCGAGAACTTCTCAACCAGGTCCTATATAATCCATATTCCGGCAGCATGCAAACCGTATACCGCGAAATAAAGGCGATGGAGTTTATGTTGTTGTTACTGTCACAGGATACTATCGACGTTACACCCGCCATGCACCTCACCCGTAGACATATCAACGCTATTGAACAGTCGCGTATCATTATGGATGAGGCCTTCGACCAACACCTGAATATTGCTACGCTGTCTGAACAAACCGGGATGACCGAATTCAAACTCAAAGCAGGCTTCCGAAAAATATTTGGTATCAGTATATTCGAATACTTCCTTCAAACCCGGATGCGTGTAGCCCGTGATCTTCTCCTGCAAACAGACAAACCTATCAAAGAAATTGCCCTGCTTACCGGCTACTCCAGCAAGCAAAGCTTCCTGCACGCATTTAAGAAATTCTACCACGATACACCAGGCTCGTATAGGAGGAATCAGCAGGAAAGATAAAACTTAGGGATAGATAAAAAGATGAAAGATAAAAGATAAAAGTTTTTTTGACAGGAGCCCAAAATGTCTGGCTCATTAACGAGGCATAACAGTATTAATAGTATACACTTAGACCTATGATAAATAAATAGAGTATCCGACTTGATACACTTTTATCTTTTATCTTTCAATTTTTATCTCTCATAAGGGTTTCCATTTAGGTATAAAAACTCCCTCATTTTTTTATTAGCACCTTTTTCTCTTGATAAGTTTACGGTTATTCATATCGGTAACCTTTTCATACGTATATATCACCTCAAAAATTTGGATCTGGGTAGTTGCATTGTCGATCTTCACTGTCGGTTATAAATTACCCTGTAACGAATTACCGACAACCACCTTAATCAACAGTGCAGCAGTTAGGGTGTAGTGATTAGTAGCTTAATAAAATTTCAATCAATCCACAAATTATGTATTGGAAAAATTTGGCAGCGGAGGTAATCAGCAGTTTATTGATCCTGTTATTCGTATATACAGCAATCAGTAAGCTGCTCGATTACCAAACCTTTCGAATGCAACTGTCGAAATCGCCATTTATAACAGCGTATGCGGTCACAATTTCCTGGGCGCTCCCACTCGTTGAAGTGCTGGTGGCAGGCTTGTTGCTTTTTAATCGTACCCGCATCTTAGGGTTGTATACATCCCTTTTCTTAATAACCATGTTTACAACATACATCTATGCAATGCTGCAGTACAGTTATGATATTCCCTGCTCCTGTGGTGGTGTATTGGCAAAGATGAGTTGGACGCAGCATTTGTGGTTTAATATTGGTTTCGTCGTGATTGCAATTACCGGGATATTGCTGGAAACTGCCAGGTCGGGTATCAAAAAGCCTGCTCCATCCCAATTACCGCCAATAGTATACTCAACAATATCCTGATCTGTGAAAAATAAATTTTTGATCTCCTTAAATAAAGCAGTGATGGCATACCGGCAATTTAGAAACACTTTAATCTTAATCGTAGCCGTAATGACAATTGCTATCAGTCTGGTGACATTGTTAGCCTGGATAGCATTGCACCCTATTCATCTCCCAAATGGATTCAATCGACGAATCATTAAGAAGGAGTTAACGCTGCTGCATGTGTCGGAGAATAGCAGCAATGTAAATGGTGTGAGTGGGGCAAGTCAATACCGATATTATTTCCGTACGATAGACCCGGCCCGTATTTGGTCGACCGATCACAGCTTGCAAAACAGTAAATTGATCCAGTTGCGGATACCAAATAGCGAAAGAATCGCTTCAGCCTTTTACAGCGTGGTAGATTCGCCAGTGGTGCATATAATGGCGGGAAATGGCCCGGCTATTATCCAGGCGCACCTGGCAGGATATGAACCGTTCATATCGCGCTTCCCGACAGCTTTATTTACGCGAGCAGTGAAAATTTCTACCAACACCTATGTGTTTCGTGGATTTGATACAACGGAAAAAAAGGCGGGCCAGCTTTTTATAAAGGGCAATCCGAAATCGGGTGATATCATGCGAAGGAAAAACATCACTGGCAATACAATCGATGCTGCGGGGATCAGCACCGATGGACAATTGAGTTATGATGCCAGTACTGGCCTGCTCCTGTATGTCTCCTTTTACAGTAACCAGGTTTTTTGTTTAGATACCAACCTGCAGCTCTTGTATGCAGGGCGCACGATCGATACGGTGAGCAGGCCCCAGGTGGAAATTGGCAGTGCAGGCAATACTGTCACTGCCAGTTCACCCGCCAGGGTAATTAATAGCCGAAGTAAAGTTGCAGAAGGACGGTTGTACGTAGTATCCAAACTCAAAGCGGATAATGAGGATATCGAAGACTTTCGAAACAATGCGATAATTGACACTTATGATACACCAACAGGTAATTATATGGGAAGTTTTTATTTACCCTATTACAAGCGTGAAAAGTTTACTGATTTCAGTGTGGTGAGGGACAAGCTTGTTGTTGTCTATAAAACTCATGTGGCCGTATACCAGTTGCCGGCAAAACGGCCTTGAACATATTTTTTGCGCAAAAAATCCTGCCGCGCTGCAATATGGTGGAATGGTGAGCCTGCCTCATGATCAGGCAACCGCGAAGATCCGCCGCATGCGAACGTGCCGGGACAGTTATCATGCTGGTAACTGAACAGGGGAAGCCGAAAACCTGTATTAGAGTAGGCAATATTTTGAACTTTTAATAACATTAAGTATGAAAAAGTTATCATTTTTAGTAGCCGTTTTGGCTGTGGTGTTTGCTGTGGGGAGTGCGTTTA
>CBFGYO010000146.1:0-9904 GCA_965652975.1 uncultured Chitinophagaceae bacterium
GCGCCTTACGATGTTGAATCTTATGCAAGATTAGATTCAACGAGCACAATCAAACCGGTAAAAATCTCTTTTCAGCCAGCAGTCGAATTCGACCTAAAAGACATGAGTAAAGAATGGATCGAGCAAAACTATCCTTCCCCGTATTACAGAATCAGCAATGGAAAAGCAATTGCTGAATATGGAAATTACGTACCCGAACTGGTAGAAATAAAAAAGCAAACTGTCCTGAAAGCCCGAGGTATTGTACTTGATTAGGAAATAACGGCATTATTAGCAATCAATATGAAAGTATTCACCATGAAACCACTTTAAACAACCATTAAATCACCTTTCAACATATGCCCCAGCAGCAATTCGCACAAAACGTCGTCAAAAAGATTAAAACCGATCCCCAGGTAATTGCACTGGCAGTCGGAGGCTCCTGGCTTACTAATGAATTGGATAAATACTCGGATCTCGACCTGGTACTCGTTACTGAAGAGAAAATCAGCAATGACAAAGAAAAAATGCTGAACTACGCAAGAAGTTTCGGCAACTTCCTTTCTGGATTTACAGGCGAACATGTAGGTGAACCGAGAGTGCTGATATGCTTATATGATACTCCTTTACTGCATGTTGATATAAAATTTCTTACACTGGAAGAAGTTGGCACTCGCATAGAAACACCTGTAATTCTTCATGATACCCGCGGTCAATTGCAAAACGCATTGAACAATTCAAGGGCAGTTTTTCCCTACCCCGATTATCAATGGATAGAAGACCGGTTCTGGATATGGATTCATTATGCAGTGCTAAAAATCGGAAGGGGAGAATATTTCGAAGCCATTGATGGTCTAAGCTTTTTGCGGCAGGTAGTGCTCGGACCATTGTACCATATAAAAAATCGTTTATTGCCACGCGGGGTACGCAAAATGGAGATGCAATTACCAGTCGCTGACATAGATGCTTTGAAAAAAACGGTCGCAGGCTATGATCGGGAATCCCTATTTAATGCCTTAGAAAACAGTATGGCCATTTATGAAAAATTAAGGTCAGACTTATTTGATAAGAAAGTCCGTTTGCAAAAAGCAACTGAACATAAAGTAAAACAGTATTTGGTCGAGATCAAACAAAAGGTATAACCAGCAGATCACTTCTCTTCCGCCGGTTATTGAAATAATTTTCGCCCTGGTTGTCCAATTTTATGGGGCCCGATTGTTATGAGTGTAGTAGTCACAATAAAGGCTACCATCTCAAACATATTTATCATTTTAAAACTTTGATCATGAATGACTATCTGTTATTAATGCGATTGAATACTGAATTTATGCAAACACCCCAGTCGCCTGAACAAATGCAGGAACATATGAAAATGTACCACAACTGGGTGGGTGAAATTGCAGCACAAAACCGGCTGGCTGGTGGTAAGGGCCTTGCCACGGAAGGCAAAGTGATCAAGTCAAACAATGTCGTTACTGATGGCCCCTATGCGGAAATAAAAGAATCTCTTGCCGGCTTTATCGTCGTACGCGCAAAAGATCTTGAAGAAGCTGCCTCCTTTGCTAAGAAATGCCCTATACTTCGCGGTGAAGGAAATAGTGTAGAGGTACGACAGGTTACTGCAGTACAGAATCCCAACGGAAAATAGCTCGCACGGCATTCTGTACCTTAGTGCTTGATGAATAAAGGTGAGCTTATACCACACTTATTTCGCACGGAATACAGGAAAATCATTGCTGTTCTTTGCAGGCGTTTTGGAGCTAATTATATAAACGACGCGGAGGATATCGCAAGTGAAACGTTCCTTACTGCCGTACAGGCCTGGGGAGTGGAAGGCATTCCTGAAAATCCCACGGCATGGCTATATCATGTAGCAAAAAACAAGGCCGCCAATCACCTGCGCAGACAAGCCATTTTTGATAAAAAGGTAGTGGTTGACATTGAAAGCAATATCCCCAAACAACTGGAAGAGGATATTAATCTATCACCGCAGAATATCCGTGACAGTGAACTGCAGATGATGTTTGCTATTTGTCATCCCATAATACCACCCGAAGCACAGACAGGTTTATGCCTCCGCCTGCTTTGTGGTTTTGGTATCGATGAAATTGCCGAAGCATACCTGGCTACCCGGGAAACTATCTACAAACGACTCGCGCGCGCAAAAGAAAAATTGAAAGACGAAAAAATCAGTTTTGAATGGCCGCGACCCATTGAAATGGAAGAGCGCTTATCAAGCGTCTTAAAAACGCTGTATTTACTCTTCAATGAAGGGTATCATTCCACCACAAATACTTCTACGATCCGTGTAGAGCTATGTTATGAAGCTATGCGCTTGTGCAACATGCTGATCGAATACCCCGCTACAAATAAACCATCAGCAAATGCGCTAATGGCGCTGATGTGCTTCCATGCCTCCCGTCTCGAAGCGAGAACAGGTGTTGATCAGGAATTGATATTGTATGATGAACAGGATAGTAGCCTTTGGAACGCAGGCCTGGTAAGCAAAGGAATATCTTATTTACAAAATGCGGCTACGGGCACCACCCTTACTTCCTATCACCTGGAAGCGGGCATAGCTTACTGGCATACCCAAAAAGAGGATACAAAGGATAAATGGGAGAACATCCTTCATTACTATAACCAGTTGTTACAAATTTCTTATTCTCCAGTTGCCGCACTCAACCGCACTTATGCCCTGTCGAAAGTAAAAGGTAAACAGGTTGCTATTACCAGTGCAGAAAACCTCGACCTGGCAGGCTATCCTTACTATTCATTATTATTAGCTGAACTGTATACGGGAATCGACGATAAACGTGCAATTGAACATTACCATGATGCAATACGCCTCGTAAAATCCGAAGCGGAGAAACAAACAATACAAAGAAAGCTTAATGCGATGCTATAGTAGCTATCTCCCTGGTGCTCCCCGCTGTTTAGCGAATACAGTGTGGTAAGCCTGGGGTCATGTCGGATTTCCAGAAAGTAGTTTTCGGTAAAAAAATATAACTTGGGTATCCATACATTTTATTCGATTAACATGAGACTATCATTCATTGCAATTGTCATCACACTTATTTCCTGCAATCAACCAACACCTCTAAGCCCGGTTGGCGACAATATAAATAAGTTAGCAGAACAGTATGTACGGCTTGGCCTGGATATCGGTCAGTATGATCCGGTGTTCATTGATGCTTATTATGGGCCTGATTCATTAAAGCCTTCAGCCCCTAAGGCAGCCGCATTTCCAAAAGACAGTTTTATATTGGCGACAGAACGGTTGATAAATTCGTTTGATGAGTTTCGTAAAACGGCCACCAACGACACCCTGAAACAAAGGGCTGAGTGGATGCAGGGACAGCTAAAAGCCTTTCACCGGCGTATCAGGATTTTTTCTGGCGAAAATCCATCCTTTGACGACGAATCGCTGGACCTGTTTGGTGTAAAAGCACCCTCTTACCCCGAAAGTCATTTTCAATCACTGCTTAAAACGCTTGATAGTCTCTTGCCAGGCAAAGGAAACATACCCGAACGCTTTCAACAGCTCGCCAATCGCTTTGTAATTCCTAAAGATAAACTCGATACCGTATTTAAAGCGTCGATTGCCGAATGCCGCAGGCGAACGCTTGTGTATTACAAACTGCCAGAACAGGAAAGCTTTCAGCTTGAATTCGTAAACAATAAACCCTGGAATGGATATAATTGGTACAAGGGAAATTACAATAGCCTGATACAGGTAAATACCGATCTCGCCATTTTCATCGAAAAAGCAATTGATGTTGGAAGTCATGAAAGTTATCCCGGGCACCACGTATACAATATGCTGCTTGAAAAGAATCTTTATAATGATAAAGGCTGGGTAGAGACTTCTATGTATCCCCTCTTTAGCCCACAATCGCTAATAGCAGAAGGGAGTGCCAACTATGGAATTGAACTAGCCTTTCCCGGAAATGAAAAGAATCTATTCGCCAAAACTGTCTTGTTGCCATTGGCAGGCCTCGATACAGCAGGACTAGATACCTATTTCAGTGCGCTTGAGGTAAAAGGCAAATTAAATTATATAAGGAATGAAGTCGGTCGTGGGTTGCTTGATAGCAGCATGTCGGAAAACAAGGCCATTGAATGGTTGATGAACTATGGATTATATAACAGGGAAACTGCAGTTAAGAACATAAGTTTTATAAAGCTAAACCGGTCGTACGTCATCAATTACAATTATGGAATGGACCTGGTGAAAAATTATATCGATAACAAAACAGGCAATAGCAACGATCAGGCAAAAAAATGGGAAAGCTTTGGATACTTGTTGAGTAATCCTGTAACAATATCAACTTTACAGGCCAAACAAGGTGAACGTGACACAGCCAAATGATCATAAAATTTTGGTAGAATTCATTACGTCTACATTCCCGATGCCACTGGCGGATGCGGAAAAGATCGCAGAACATTTTCATCCAGGTTCTTTATCAAAAGGTGAACTCTTTTTAAAACAGGGCAAGCCCTGCAACATATATTATTTTCTTGTCGACGGATATGCAAGAAGTTTCACGCACGACCTTGATGATAATGATGTGACCACGTCTTTCTATGGCCCCAGGCAGGTAATGTGCGAACTATTTTCTTTTTTTAAACGCATACCTTCAAGGGAAAACATGATTGCCCTTACTGACTGCAGTACATGGCATCTTACATTTGATGAATTGCAGGCAATATTTCATGCGATGCCGCAGTTTCGTGAATTTGGCCGTACCATTCTGGTAAATGCGTATGCGGGATTGAAAAACAGGATGCTCTCCACGCTCCAAAATACTGCTGAGGAACGTTATGCGCAGTTATTACGCACCAACCCGGGGATCTTTCAACATGCTCCACTAAAGAATATTGCCTCTTACCTCGGCATCACTGACACCTCATTGAGCAGGATCAGGAAAGAATTTGCAAAAAATAATATCAACTAAAAGAACTTGCCAAATGGCAAGCCGTAAGCGCACCGGTGTGGTTTTATTTTGTATTACAATTTAAAACCTTAGACCATGAACAATTTACCAATTTACATCAGCCTGGTATTCGGACTGACTACGATCATCAGCATTTACCTGTTTTACAGGGCTGCACACAAAAAAAAGATAGTGATGTATGCAACCCTCGCATGGTTGGTAATTCAGTCTGCGATTGCCTTAACCGGATTTTATACTGAAACAAAAACGCTGCCACCACGCTTTATCCTGTCTATTGCACCGCCCACGCTCTTAATTGTTTTGCTTTTTATCATTCCCCGTGGCCGTGCGTTTGTTGATAGCCTTGATAAGTCCATGCTTACATTACTGCACGCGGTGCGCATACCGGTCGAGATTGTTCTTTTATGGTTGTCGATTTATAAAACGGTTCCGCAACTTATGACCTTCGAAGGCAGCAACCTTGATATCCTTTCCGGCATATCAGCACTGGTAATTTACTTCCTGATGTTCAGGATAAAAAAATACAACCGGACCCTGCTATTGGTTTGGAATTTTATATGCCTTGGATTACTCGTAAATATAGTAGCAATAGCCATATTATCGGCACCCTTTGTATTTCAGCGCCTGGCATTCGATCAACCAAATATCGCTCTCATGTATTTCCCATTCATCTGGTTACCATCGATCGTAGTACCACTCGTATTGCTATCGCATCTCGCCAGTATTCGCCAATTGATTTTCGAAAAGAAGATAATTAAAGAACGAACATTCGACTTCGCTGAACTCTCGAGATAAAAGTTAAAAGATAAAAGTTTACTTAGTCGGGGACTCCGCACTAAAACAACTTTTATCTTTTATCTTTTAACTTTTAAATTATTGGATATTCTCTAAGATCCCCGCAATCCCCTGCCCTCCACCAACACAGGCCGTAATCATTCCATACTTTTTATTTAGGCGCTTCATGTCGTTCAGGTTCTGGATAGAAAGTTTGGCGCCGGTACATCCGAGGGGATGACCCAATGCAATCGCTCCTCCGTTGATATTCACTTTCGCAGGATCGAGACCCGCTTCACGGATTACGGCAAGCGCCTGCGAGGCAAACGCCTCGTTCAATTCCACAAGGTCTATATTGGATAGGCTCATATCCGCCTGCTTCAACGCTTTCGGAATTGCGGCTACAGGTCCAATGCCCATGATACGCGGATGTACGCCAGCAGAAGCACAACTTACCAACCGACCAATTGGCTTCAATCCTAATTCATTTATCATTCGTTCGCTCATCACTATTACAAAAGCTGCACCGTCTGAGGTTTGTGAAGAATTACCAGCAGTTACCACGCCACCCGCAGCAAATGCCGGTTTTAGTTTTGCCAGTGCTTCCAGTGATGTATCAGCTCGCGGTCCTTCGTCGGTATCTACTACATAGTTCCGCTTTTGTTTTTTTCCTTTACCATCCAGGAAAGTTTCTTCGACGTTTACAGGAAGTATTCCACTTTTGAAATAGCCGCTGTTGATAGCATTGATTGCTTTCTGGTGCGACTGGTATGAAAATTCGTCCTGGTCTTCCCTACTCACTTTATATTCCTTTGCAACAGCTTCGGCCGTTAAGCCCATGCTGAGATAATAATCCGGTTCGTCTTTGGCAATGGAATACGCTGGAACAGTCTTCCATCCTGCTGTAGGTACCAGGCTCATACTTTCAGTGCCTCCCGCAACAATACATTCAGCCATGCCCATGCGAATTTTTGCTGTGGCGATGGCAATGGTTTCAAGACCGGAAGCACAATAACGGTTTACAGTCATACCGGGTATATCAAATCCCAGCGCACGGGCAGCGATTATGCGACCTACCTGCAAACCCTGCTCCGCTTCCGGAACGGCATTGCCCACGATTACGTCATCCACACGCTTAGCTTCGAGCTGCGGTACCGAAGCCATCAAACCTTTTATGACGTCAACTGCCAGGTCATCAGGCCGGGTAAATCTGAATCCCCCGCGTTTTGCTTTGCCTACAGCAGAGCGAAAGCCAGCTACGATATATGCTTCAGCCATAAATTATTTTTTAACATGATAAAATTCAGAATCCCTCGAATCCTCCCACTTAGTTGTTTATGCAACCTTCTAATTCAAAAGTACTCTGTCTTCCTATATCAACCAAAAATGCCTCCTGAAAGTTCATTTATCTTCGCACGGTATGTACAATTTACTTCGAAAGTTACTTTTCCTGTTTCCCCCGGAGTGGGTGCATTATTTTTCGATGAATTGCCTGCGCCTGTTGTGCAGCCTGGGATTGCGACCAGTTATTTCCGCCATATTCAAACCCGCTCCTTTTTTGACGTACGAATCGCCCATTAGTGGTCTCCGCTTTACAAACCCCGTAGGTCTCGGAGCAGGTTTTGACAAAAATGCAAAATACCTCCGCGAACTGGAAGCCCTGGGATTTGGCTTTGTAGAAACCGGTACGGTAACGCCGTTACCTCAAAAGGGAAATAGTAAACCACGGTTGTTCCGGCTACCAAAAGACAAGGCGCTTATCAACCGCATGGGTTTTAATAATGATGGCGTAAAAACAATCACGCAACGATTGAAAACATGGAAACAAAACAATCCGGGAAGCAGAATGGTGGTGGGTGGTAATATTGGGAAAAATAAAGCGACTGCCAACGATGATGCATGGAAGGATTATGAAACCTGTTTTAAAGAAATGCATGCTTACGTGGATTACTTTGTCGTGAATGTAAGTTCGCCCAACACACCGGGATTGCGTGAACTGCAGGAAAAAGAATCCCTGCGCAAGATCCTTCGTCACCTGCAAATGATCAATAACGCGAAAGCAAAAGCCAAACCGATATTATTAAAAATAGCTCCGGATCTTACACAGGAACAGATAGACGATGTAATCGACCTGGCGATGGAAATAAAGCTTGACGGCCTGGTAGCCACCAACACTACGATCAGCAGGGAGGGCTTAAGTCCCGAATCCATGAAACAAAATAAAGAACCGGGCGGTTTAAGCGGCCTCCCTTTAAAAGACAGGAGCACGGAAGTTGTGAAATATATTTGCACCCGGGTAAATGGTCTTGTGCCGGTAATTGCATCGGGCGGAATATTTTCCGGTGCTGATGCAAAAGAGAAACTGGATGCAGGTGCATCGTTGGTACAGGTGTGGACTGGTTTTATATATGAAGGGCCCGGCATCGTTAAAAATATATGCCGCTGGCTCAATGAACAGGAAACAAATCATTAAAAAGTAATTGTCGTTAAAATGGAACACCTATTTACAAGTGAAAGCCTCATCAGTTTTTTAGTACTTATTGTACTGGAAGTGGTATTGGGAATCGACAACGTGATCTTTGTAAGCATCATCATGAACCGCCTGCCCACCAAGGATCAGAAAAAAGCCAGGCGCTTCTGGATGATTACTGGTATCATAATGCGTAGTCTGCTGTTGATGGGGCTTGGCTGGTTGTTGGCTCAGAAAGGAAAAGCTGTATTCACAATTGGAGGTAAAGGGTTTGACCTGGCAAGCCTGGTAATGCTGGCTGGGGGGTTGTTCCTGATATATAAATCGGTAAAGGAAATTCACCATAAACTCGAAGGGGAAGACCCCAATGCTACGCTTGCCCGGCAAAAGCCGCTGGGTTTTGGACAGGCGCTTACGCAAATATTAATTATCGATGCTGTCTTTTCATTTGATAGTATTATAACAGCCGGTGGCACGGCAAAATATGTAGAGATCATGATTGCCGCAGTAGTTATTGCCATGACCATTATGTTTCTCTTTAGCCCACGCATTTCGTCATTTATCCATAAGCACCCGACACTCAAAATGCTGGCGTTGTCATTCCTGGTAATGATCGGGCTAAGTCTTGTTATTGAAGGATGGGATCCAGGCAAAGCGCACGATCTGCATCTGAAAAATTACATCTATTTCGGTATGGCCTTCTCGTTTATTGTAGAGGTATTAAATATGATCATGCGCAAACGAATGGTGCGTCAGCGGGTTGTTGAATTGAACGAACCGGTACTGGAAGAAAAGAACGATTCGGACCAGGCGAAGTGAGGACTATTGCAGATTTTCCTTTTTCGATTTTACCACATAGAATCATAGACATATACATCATCATAGTATTTATTAGCCACTAAGTATATTCTATGTTGACCTTTGTGTCTATGATTCTATGTGGTAAAAAAGCGAATGAAAAAACTCATCTCTGCAACAAAACCGCTGCAGTAATCCCGGCTGTCTCTGTCCGCAACCGGGTTTCCCCTAATGAAACGGGTATAAAACTATTATCGAGAGCTAATTTGATCTCATCAGGTGTGAAATCTCCTTCAGGACCAATAATCACGAGCGTGGAATTTTCAAATGGGCTATAAAAAGATAAATGCTTTTTATCAGCTCCTTTTTCACAATGGGCAATAAATTTTTGAGAAGTATTTACAATTTCTTCCTGGCGAAAAAGTAGCTCGAAGGCAATCGGCTGGTGCAACAGTGGCATCCAGTACTGCTGCGATTGTAGCATAGCGCTTATACAGATCTGTTGCATGCGGTCGTGCCGGAATCTTTCCTTCTCCGTACGTTCGCATAATAGCGGTATGATAGAAGAAGTACCGAGCTCTGTCGCTTTTTCCAGGAACCATTCGAACCGGCTGGTATTTTTTAATAACGATATCCCAATACTGGTGTTGCGTACAGGCTGTTCGTTATAGGTGGCAGTGTCGACGATTACGGTGCAGTGTTTTTTATGATCGTCGGAGATGGTGCAGGTAAGCAGGTGGCCCTTGCCTTCGGTGAGGTGAATACGATCACCTTTTTTCATTCGTAGCACCTGTACAATATGCCGACTCGTTTCTTCGTCCAGCGTGATTTGCGTTTGCGAAGGGGTAAATTCGGTGATATAAAATATTGGGAGATTCAATTCGCAATTGTTACTGTCATTATCCCGGGGCTGCGAGCCTCGAGC
>CBFGYO010000147.1:0-9691 GCA_965652975.1 uncultured Chitinophagaceae bacterium
GCAATGGCCTTACCAGCGCCAGGCATGATGTGCTGGATAAATCATATGGCACACGCTTTCCAGAGACGTTTGATAGTTCAATCGACGCTTCTGTAGTTTATATTGGCCCACATACTATGAAGGAATCCATAAAGGTTGAGGGAGTTTCATATGATATTGGTCACCTGTTGCTGAGTCCTACCCGTACTTTCGCCCCGGTGATGAAAAACATCCTGGAGGATCATTTCGATGCAGTACATGGGCTTGTGCATTGCAGTGGCGGCGGGCAAACCAAATGCCTGAAATATATTCCGCCCTACATGCGTGTGGTAAAAGATAACCTGCTACCTGTACCTATTATATTTGACCTGATACAAAAAGCCAGTGGAGCCGACAACCGGGAAATGTACCAGGTTTTTAATATGGGTACGCGTCTAGAAATTTATACTCCGGAGCAACATGCTCAAAACATCATCGCTATAGCAAAAAGTTTTGGAATAGATGCCCAGGTTATCGGGCACGTGGAGGAAAGCACCCACAATGAATTAATCATTCATGCGAAGGGGGAGGAAATTACTTTTAGTGGAGATAAAGGATAAAAACTAAAAGATGAAAGTGAATCCCGTCCGACGCTCGAACGCATATACTTTTATCTATTAGTTTTTATCTTTTATCTCACTGAATTTTGCTTTATTTTGCAGCAAACACAGAAAGAATGGCAGAACCGATCATACAGTTGAGTCATGCGAATATTTACCAGGGCAATAATCTTGTGTTGCAGGATGTAAATCTGACTGTAAACAAAGGCGAATTCGTATACCTCGTTGGCAAAACAGGAACCGGGAAATCGAGTTTGCTGAAGACCTTATATGGTGAATTAACATTAAAGGAGGGAGAAGGGATTGTTGCCGGTTTTCCATTGCGCGGACTTGACTGGAAGAAAGTACCCTACCTGCGTCGCACCCTGGGTGTAGTGTTCCAGGATTTTCAATTGTTGACAGACCGTAATGTGAATAACAACCTCAAGTTTGTGCTCCGGGCTACGGGGTGGACGGATGAAAAGCTTATGGATGAAAAAATCATGGACGTGCTGGATAAAGTAGGACTGAAAGCAAAGGGTTTCAAAATGCCTTATGAAATGAGTGGTGGAGAGCAACAACGTATCGATATTGCCAGGGCATTGCTTAATTCACCAAAATTAATACTGGCTGACGAACCTACCGGCAACCTGGATCCTGAAACTTCCGACGAAATCATGAACCTGCTTTTTAGTATCTGTAAAGATTATAACACTGCCATCGTAATGGCTTCACATGATTATATTGTAGTACAGAAATTTCCAGCTCGAATGATTCGTACAGAAAGAGGTCGTGTAATCGACAATGCTACCATAACCATTGAATAAGCCGGCGGGTATTCTTTTCGTTATCATAATCGCTGCATAATAATTTTTTTCGCAACACTATTTCTTCCTGCGTAAAAGGCTGATGATAAAGTTGCGCAATGATAGAAGCAAATGCATTGGCCGTAGTGCCTGTGTGGCAGGCGGCTTCGAGTCCTGTTCCTTTCAGCATTTGTTCATTTACCACACAATGACGGCCTTCAAAAAGCGCATGTAATAGCTTTAAGCGGATGCCGGTACTTTGTGTATTGAATGATGGAAGGATATTAATATGCGCTTTTCGAACGAGATCGTTCATTTCTGTTTCCGTAGGATCAGCTACAAGGCAGGTGTGTTGACAGAGGTGAGCCATTTTCTGCAGGCGCTTTGTCGGCTTTTTACCAGCAATCACGAACGGTTTTCTTACTTTGGTAAATACCTCTCGTAACAGCCATAGAGCTGCCTGTTCATTTTCTGCAATGGATAGATTGCCATGGTAGAGACAAAGGTTGCCCATCCCTTCTTCGCCATTCACTTGTTGCCAGCTTGGAAATGCCGGAAGGAATTCTGTATGCGGCAAGTGATATTCATTGCGCAGCAATAACAGGTCTGAATTGGAAATGCATGCGTAGGTGCAACCCGGTGGTAAATGATGCGTGTATTTTCGGATAAGCCTGCTTTCGTTGTAGAAAAAAAGTTTTTTCCAAAGCGACCTGGTGGATGTAGCAAGTTCTTTGTAATAGATGCTTTCCTCATTATGCATCCTGATCACAACCTTTCTTTTGCCGAGGTCGAGGTAAGGTAATATACCTGTACAATGAAGTCCCTCCAGCAAAAGTGGATGATCATCCTGTTGCAGGTTCCTGATCAATTCCTCGTTTACCCGCGACGCAATAATGTAAGGCAGCGTAACTGAAAGCCCCTTGCGACCCGTTCTTCGCTGGTATACATGTATACTCTCGCAAAACTGGTTTAGTTCATTAGGTGTGCCACGTTCATTATAACTGAAATAATGCAGATGAATGCCAATCCCGCTTTTTTTCAACATTCGCAACCTGTTCATCATGTCAATTGCACCGCCATAGTCGGCAGGCCAGGGTACATCAAGGCAAACAATATGTAATTGACGGTTCAAGGATTGATAACTGATTGATAAAAGGCGATTAATTTTTTTTCTTCTTCCTGCCAGTTGAATACGAGTCTTGCTTTCAGGCAATTTTGTTTCAGTCTGCTGTATACAACATCATTTACAAGTAAATTGTTTATCGCACTGGCAATTACATTGGGTGCATGCTCGTCGAGGAGGACGGCAACTTCGTATTCTTGGTTGATTTTCCTGTATTCGGGAAAGTTCATTGTTACCTGCGGTAAGCCCGCGTGAATATAGTCAAAGAATTTATTGGTCAGCGCCAGGTATTGATTCATGCCTTCCCGTTCTGGTATTGCAATACCGATATAAGCTTGTTGTGATACTTGCCAAAGGTCATCCGGCAAAAGCATGCCTTTCAATTCCACTTTGTTTTCGACCTGGTGCGTCCTGATCAGCATTTGCAGTTGTTGCATATAATTCCCATCACCACAAATCACCAGTTTGCAGTTTACCAGTTTCATAGCCGGTATCAGGTATTCAAAACCGCGGGCTTCATTCACTGCTCCCTGGTAAAGCAAAAATTTTTCTTTAGGCATTACCTGCGACAAATCCTTTAGAACGGGCATATTGCGGATTACTTCGTAATTAACCGCATAACGTCGCCTGAATTCTTCGGCGATTGGCTGGCTTACGGTGTATCCTTTTTTAAAACGTGGCACGCAATATTCTTCGATCTGTTTCCATATTTTGTAGATCGCAGGCCGGGATAGCACTTCCTTCATTTCCGTAAAAATTTCATGTGCATCGTATACCCGTGGAATTTTCTTCCATTTCGAAATGCGAAGGCAGGGGATTATGGTATCGAGGTCGATGGCGCAGATGGCATCCATTTTTTGGAAAAGCAGGTAGAAGAATAGACGTGTATTGTATTCGCCGTAGAATAGTTTGCCCTTCGTGAACAGGCAATAGATTCTTTTTTGATGATATGATTCAGCCCGCAACGGACGAGATCCTGGCAATTGCCTTCCCACCAGGGTAACTTTATAACCGTGCTTTGCAAGCGAAGTGCAAATGCGCTGCATGCGCCGGTCATAAGTAAGGTCGTTGGTGACGGTAAAAAAAATTCTTTTCACGCAGCATTTTTCAGGGAGGAAGATAAAAACTATAGTAAGATAAAAGATAAAAACTAAAAGATAAAAGTTATAACAGCTACTAGCTACGAGCCTCGAGCTTCGAGCTCTGTGTTCTTTGCCCGAAGCTCGAGGCTCATAGCTCGAGGCCCTAATATTGTAATTTCTTATCTAAAACTTACTGTCCCATATTCATCCCATCCATACCGCTATCACCAGGATTACGCATGTTTTTGCGTTTGAACAGTGAGGCATCAAACTTTCCAAATCTCCAGTTGAAATTAAGGCGGAGGATTTGTGGATCACGACGACGGAAAACATCCTGTTGGAAGTAGGATGATTCGGAATGTGCATCATAACGGCGCGTCCTGAAAATGTCATTTATATTTAAAGACAATGCTGCCGTTTTGTTTTTCAGGAATTCATAGCGAACCGCGGCATCCACGCCATATGTAGGCCGGACATAGCCCTGTGATGAAGACGTTGGCCCGCCAAACATACCACCGCCACCAAAACCACCACGACCTCCACTACCACCAGGGGGCAATACTGTTTTTGACTGGTAGTCGCCCGACAACTGGATGGTAATATTCTTTGGCAATTTGAATGTGTTATTCACCTTCACAAAGAAACTTGTAAGCTTTGGCTGGTCTATTTCGCCAGGAATGTCAATGTCTACATCTGAAGTATAGAGGTTAAAGTTTGGTGTAAACTCCCACCACTTTGTAAGGTTATTCCTCGAAGTAAGTTCTATACCGGTGATATAACTCGCATTGGCATTGATAAACGAATTTAGAATGATCTCTTCGCCACCAGTATTAACCTCAGAAGTCTGGTAGCGGGTAATGAGGTCGTCAGTCTGCTTGTAGTAGACAGAAGCCAGGAAGTTTCCTTTGTTTTTAAAAGTCTTTTCGTACGATAGCTCAATAGAGTTGGTAAACTCCGGTTGCAGGTTTGGATTACCCTTCGTTGGATTCAACCTGTCTGTTGAATCGGTAAAAGGAGTAAGCTGCCAGAAATTAGGACGGTTGATACGTCGGCTATAGTTCAACTGCAAACTTTGCGTTTCACCCAGTTTTTGGGACAGGAAAACGCTTGGAAATAAGCTGATCGGGAAATCGATTTTGAACAATTCGCTAGTCTTCATCAGTTCACCTTCGTAATTAGAGCTTTCTGCACGTAAGCCAAGCTGGTAGCCAAACGATTTAATTTTGCTTGTGTAGGTGGCATAGGCTGCATACACCTGGTCCTGGCTATGATAAAAGATATCTGATGCCGGCTGAAGTACCCATTCGCCGCTTTCGTCTCTAAAAAATGCATTTCGGCTATCCGTTTCACGAAGCTGAGCACGCAAGCCCATTTCGATTTTTGTTTTCTCGTTTATCGGGTTTACAAAATCGGTCTGTAATATCAGGTTCTTGTTTTTTCCACTGATTACCTGCTGCTGCAGGTATACATCCCTCAACTGGTATTGTGGTAGCTTGTAATAATTAGTTTGAATTAAACTGTTGTTGTTGTTGCGGCTGTTATTGAATGTAACATCGGCAGTCCATTCGCGTCCCGCTTTGGGGAAGTTGTGTTTGAAGCTAAGTGTAGTACCAGCATTTCTGAACTCGCCGCTTGTGTTGGTATTGCGTTGTTCGTATCCATTACGAATTGGCGTATAAAGCGAATCGTAGTATAATTCTGTTTCAGTATAAGGAGAAAATCTTCCACGTGCAATGTTGCCGGCCAATGATAATGTATTCCTGTTGCTGATAAAATAATCAAAGCCTGCACGTACAAAGTAGAAGTTGCCTATTTGTGTGGAACGATCTTGCTGGAAAATGTTTACATCCGGCGTTGTATAATAATTTTGTCTTTCAGTAGTACCGGTACTAATGGATTTACGCTGGTTAAACATAGCGTTGGCAAATACATTCAGCTTTTGCTGGCGCAGGTTGATGTCGCCACCAAAACCTACACGGGCACGTGAATCGAGATTGCCACGCAGGCTTCCGTTGTAACCAACTTTCTTTTCTTTCTTTAATACGATGTTGAGTATGCCGGAAGTTCCACCCGAAGCATCAAATTTTGCAGAGGGATTCGTGATGAGTTCTACACTCTGGATTGCATCGGCAGGTATTTGTTCAAGTGTAAGATTGGTGGGACGGCCATCCACAAAAATCTGTGGCGCGTTGTTACGCATTGTTACGTTACCATCGATATCTACATTTAATGACGGCACATTGCGCATTACATCTACCGCTGTACCACCTGCTGAGACGATATTTTTGTCAACATTAAAAACCTTGCGATCTATTCCCAGTTGCAGGCCTGGTCTGGCAGACGATACCGTAACATTTTCCAGCACTTTTTCTTCGATATCGATCTTTACATTTCCAAGATCCTTATCGATGGCATTGAGCATGGCGCTCATATCTCCACCCGGTTTAATGTCGAAAGACACTGTTTGCTCAAACGCTTTGAAGCCGATGACTGTAATTTTGAGTTTAGACTGGCCAAAAAGAGATACGTTCTCAAGGCTGAACTCACCATTGGATTTTGTAAGCATACCTGCTACCACCACCTCTTTCCTTTTTTTGGTAAGGGTATCCATTTTGTTCTGGATAAGCTGTACGGAAGCATATTCAATGGGTTTGCCGGTTTTGGAATCCACCACTTTGCCATAAAACCGGCCGGTGGGCATCTGACCGCCTGCGCCTCTGCCCATGCCGGGTCCGGGCTGGGCAAATAACGTAACTGTCGAAAAAACAAGCGATAAGACGAAAATCAATTTTCTCATGAATCAGAATTTTAGGATTAGACGCGCAAAGGTCAGTTAACTTGCTTACCAGGCCATGACATTTCGATAAAATGCCCGAATAATCTTACAAATGGAAAGGATTGGCCGACAAACTACATGTAGCTGGTAGCAACGGTAATGAGTAGGGCCAGCAAACCTGCTACAAATCCCGTTATTATGCCCAAAAGCCGAAAAGCTTTTATTTCTGTCGCAAGATGCAGCCTGGCCATTTTTTCAAGGGTTTCGGCTGTTGTATCATTTATTTTACTGGCTATCATTCGTTCGATATCAAGGTTGGCAGTAAGGTTGCCCGCAAATTTGCTGATCACCTGGGGGAACAGCAATTGAATTTCCTTCATGAAAACTTCTTTCAGCTTGTCGGTGGTTTTGCTGCCAATGAACATGCTGATCATGGGCATCTCCTGTTTTAGTTTTTCGTTGAGAAACCTGTCGATATGCGTTTCTATTACAGGTAACACAGCTTCTAGGTTCCTTGGGTCATTTATCTTTTCTTCCAGGTTGCCAATTGTATTGAATTCCTTTGCTGCAAGTTTACCAAGCTGCGAAGCGATTGCTGGTTTTTTTTGTGGAAGCACTTTATGAAAAAGCATGTATAGTGCGGCGGTATGAATGAGCCAGCCGGCAAGTGCGGCGACTATTGGTGCAAGCAACAGCCAGTAGTTGAATTCTACAGTTAATAACTCCATATAAAAATAAACCCCGCCCTTCAATGTATGAGGCGGGATTTTAGGGTGGCTGACCGGGTTCGAACCGGCGACCCCCAGAACCACAATCTGGTGCTCTAACCAACTGAGCTACAACCACCGTTTTTTCGAGCTGCGAAAATAGGTAAAAAGAGTGAAAGTAGGAAGGACCTACCGCTTGAAAATCTGCAGGAATTGTAGTTGATTTACTACCGGAATGCAAACAAGTTGTTAGTAACACGTGAAAAGCATTCGAAACATTTTCCGTTTATCAAAATCCTCTGTTAAAAGCCCTTAAAGGCACGAAATCCTTCCTTTTTGCGTTATTTTTGGATATCATGCATAAAGCATTTAAATACCTGACAAATATGAAAAGATTCCCGATTGTTGTGATGTTTGCATTGACAGGCTCATTCCTGGCATTTCGCTCCATTGGAAATATCAACCATAATGGAAATCCTCCCGGTAAATACGAGGAGATATTGAAGATGGTTGGCGAAATGATGGCTCAGGCGCACTATAGCCCGCAGGATATAAATGACGCTTTTTCCAAAAAAGTTTTCAAAAAATTCATGGATGATCTTGATCCGGAAAAGAACATGTACCTGCGCTCCGATATTGAATCTTTGCAAAATAAATATGATGCAAAAATCGACGACGAGATAAAGGGTTCAAATGTTGAATTTTTCCTCGCAGCAGGTAAGAATTTCAACCAGCGGATGGAGGAAGTAGCTGTGATTTATAAAAACATTCTTGACAAACCATTCAACTTTAATGTTGATGAAGAAGTAATACTGGATGGTGATAAGCTTTCTTATCCCGCAACAGATGCGGAAAGAAGGGAAAGGTGGAGAAAGAAACTCAAATTCATGACGCTCGAGCGCTATGTAGAACTACTCGATATTCGTGAAAAGAATAAAGGCAAAGAAAATTTTGTTGTAAAAACAGATGCGGAACTGGAAAAGGAAGCGCGTGAAAAAGTGAAAAGACTGATGGATCGCACTTTCGAAAGATTCCGTTTCAAATTCACCGATGACGACAAATTCAATGTGTTTGTCAACGCCATCACTACTACGATGGATCCGCACTCAGAGTTTTTCCCTCCGGTTGACAAAAGATATTTCGACGAGGAAATGAGTGGCCGCTTCTATGGCATTGGCGCTTCATTACAATACGACGATGGAAATATTAAAGTAAGCAGCATTCTTGCCGGAAGTCCTGCTTCCAAGTCGAATGAGTTAACACCCGGCGATGTAATTCAAAAAGTAGCGCAGGGCAAGGAAGAGCCGGTGGACCTCACAGGTTTTGTTGTAACAGACGCTGTGAAACTGATAAGGGGTAAAAAAGGTACTGAAGTGCGCCTAACGGTTAAGAAAATAGATGGTACCGTAAAAGTTGTTACACTGCAACGCGATGAAATAGTACAGGATGAAACTTTTGCGCGGAGCGCGATTGTACAAAGCGGTAATGCACGTATCGGTTATATATTCCTGCCCGAGTTTTACGCTGATTTCGAACATGCAAATGGCAACCGTAGCTATATAGACGTTGCAAAAGAAGTAACCAAGCTTAAAGAAGAAAAAGTAGACGGGATAGTTATCGATTTGCGCAACAATGGGGGCGGTTCCCTTTATGATGTAGTACAAATGGCTGGCCTGTTCATCGATGAAGGTCCAGTGGTACAGGTGAAGGACAGGGAAAACAAACCAACCGTACTGAAGGATAAAGACCGCTCTGTTTTATATACCGGCCCACTTGCCGTAATGGTAAATGAATTCAGTGCTTCCGCTTCGGAGATATTTGCCGCTGCAATCCAGGACTATGGTCGTGGAGTTGTAATTGGTAGCACATCTACGTACGGAAAAGGAACTGTACAGCGTAATATCGGACTGGATAGGGAAACTGGTTTTTCCATGTCTAATTCTGACCTGGGCACAGTAAAACTTACATTACAGAAATTCTATCGTATCAATGGCGGTTCCACCCAATTAAAAGGTGTTTATTCTGATATCGTTTTACCTGACCAGTTGGAATACCTGAAAGTGAGGGAAAAAGATGATGTGGATGCGTTGCCATGGGACGAGATCAACAAATCGCCTTACTCCGCATGGAATGCAGGCTATGATCTTAAAACTATTCAACAGTTAAGTAATACCCGTCTTGAAAAAGACCAGCGTTTCAAGTTGATTAAAGAGAATACGGATTGGCTGGCTAAGCAAAACGACAAAACATATTCACTCCAACTGGATAAATATCGCAAGGATCAAAAAATGATCCGCTCCACTTTTGCGCAGATTGATTCACTTACCAAGTTAAACGAAGAGTTGAATGTAAGGGCGCTTGCCGGTGAAGAAAACAGGTGGGCAGAAGATAAAAATAAGCAGGAGCGATTCAACCTATGGCTGAAAAGCTTACGCAAAGATATTTACCTTGATCAGACAGTGAAAGTGGTCAATGATATCATTAACCAGCAAAACCTGGTAATGAAAAAGCCTGAAGAGGCAAAGAAAGCCTTCTAAGAAGATAAAAGTTAATAGATAAAAGATAAAAGTTCATTCAGGTCGGATAGTCCGGACTAAATGAACTTTTATCTTTTATCTATTAACTTTTATCTTAACTAAG
>CBFGYO010000148.1:0-9543 GCA_965652975.1 uncultured Chitinophagaceae bacterium
ATTTGGAAATGGTGAACGACAATGGAACCCAGATAAATATCCGTGTACCACTTAACCTATAACTTTTGTTCTATTGTTAAAAGATAACGATGAACTTAATTTCGGATACATGAGTATAACAATTGCAATAGTAGAAGACCTGGATGAGGTAAGAAATGGTCTTAGAGATTTTATTTCCCTAAGTACGGATTTTATTGTAGTAGGAACTTTTAAGACGGGAGAAGAAGCACATGAGAACCTTCCTAACATAACACCCGATATTGTAATCATGGATATACACCTGCCGGGCATGAATGGAATTGAATGTATACGCAAGATAAAAGATAAAAGTCCTGGAACACAATTTATGATGTTTACTGTGTATGAAAATGACGAAAAGATATTTGAGGCATTAAAAGCAGGGGCTTCAGGATACTTATTAAAAAATACCGGCCTGCTCCAAATAGTTGAATCATTGAAAGAGTTGCATAACGGCGGCAGCCCGATGAGCGCCAACATCGCCCGAAAACTAGTTAATCACTTTCTCAAATCGGGAAACCTACCCTCTACAATTGATATACTTTCAAACCGGGAAAACGAAATTCTCCAGTTACTTTCAAAAGGTTTACTATACAAAGAAATTGCTACTCATCTTGTAATTACAACAGGTACCGTACGACAACACATCCATAACATATATGAAAAGCTTCACGTGCAAAACAGGACGGAGGCTATTAATAAAGCTTTGGGTAAATAAAAGTGGAATCCAAAACCCAACGGTTCATTTTCTCATTCTTTGATCTTTCGCTTTTTTCCAAATAGAATTTTAGCACCTGGAAAAGTTAACAAAATACGATTTACCCTCACAGGTATCAAAGTCAACTAAACATTCTATATAACATCCATTAAATCAATCAAACATCCCCTAAGATTGGAATTCCACAACAAGTCTGGAAGTAGGTCCTTTGCCTCTACCCTCTCTATGAACATTCGTTAGAGAAATATCTTTTATAACTTTTGTTCTATTGCCTTCACTGTTGTTCTGGTCTAATTTGCCAGCGAGTATCATTTTGAAATATCAATCATTAAAAACAGGTTTATGTCCACTCTTCTTCAGCCACTATCAGCGGCAACCCGCGATACTACACTTGATATTCTGCGTGGATTTGCCATTGCCGGGGTACTGTTTATGCTTTGTGTGAGTGACATAGGAACGGCTCCGGAATATTCGAATTCATTAAAAGATGATATCATCTCCTGGCCAAAATATATCCTGGTAGAAGGCAGGATGTACACCATGCTGATTCTCATTTTTGGTATTGGCTTTCACGTACAATTTAAAAAAGCATCATTACAGGGCGAATCAATTGTACCTCCTTTTTTGCGTCGACTGGCCGGGTTGATGTTAATTGGTTTCATTCACGCAATTATTTTAAGTAAGAGGGATATTCTGATGTTTTACGCATTGACGGGCCTGGCATTGTTGCCGGTTCGCAACCTCACCAACCGTCAATTACTTTATGTCATATTATTCGTGCTGGTATTACTGGTGACACCCGTACTTGATCTATTTATACCCAATCCATGGTTTCAAACACAGTCGTTGGTGCAACCTAATAACTACCCGGATCATGTTATTTATAATTGGGATTTCTTTAAGATCTATCACCGCGTGTACCCAATATACATCGATATGCTATTTCATTTTCTGCTTGGATTTTGGATTGGGAGAACTTCGCTTTTGAAAAAAATAAAAACCCAAAAGAAACTAAGGCGCACGTTACTGGTCTGCTCCGTTGCAGGTTCGGCAGTACTAATTCCTCTATTCTATTTTTTGATCCCTGAAGTGCTACCCCGACTCACGGCTAATATCAAACTGCCATGGCAAAAATTTCTAGTTGCAACGGCTTACCGAACGATATATCAGTTGTGGATGCTGGTTTCCGTGATGCTGTACGTCACTATTATTGTAAGCTTATCATTAAAGTATAAAAGCACACATCTGCATAAATCCTTTGCATCGTTTGGACAAATGGCACTCAGCAATTACCTGATCCAATCTTTAATTATTGTGCCTTACCTCCTGGTGTTTGATAAATACAATGACATGCCCCCCTTTAATGGTCTGATATTATTCCTGGTAGTTCTTGCGATTGAGATTGTTTTCAGCAACTGGTGGATGTCGAGGTTCACCATGGGCCCTTTTGAATGGATACTTCGTTCTATTACCTATTGGAAATGGCAGCCGCTTAAGAAAGACTTATCGATTACCGAACAACTCAAATCGTTTTCAATTCAAAATTAGCAGATAACCATATTTTCATTATGTTGTTGCGCATTATCTACTACTAAAAGGGTATTGCCTGCCCTCCTATTAATTGTACCTTCAATTACTTCCATTATTTTATTCTTCCATCCGCTGCAAACTACACATATCCATCTACCCTGCGCCAGTACCCTGATGAAATGAGGTACCATTATGGAGCTACACTCACCACCTAAACGAATCGAATATGAAATCATTTTGGATTAGCCTGGTCGCCGTGTTCCTGGTCATCCTCATTACTGCCCGGGCTCAGACAAATAAAGAACGTACTGCAGAATCTCTGGCTAAAAAAAGCGGATGTTTTGACTGTCACGGACCTGCCAACAAAGACTTTGGCCCCTCTTTTAGTGATATGACCGCCAAATTCAAAAAAGATACCACGATACGCGCTTCCTATTTCGACGCCATCAGGAATGGGAGCAAGGGTAACTGGAGCAGTGACATTACGCGGGGTGTTCCCATGCCTCGTTATACCGGACGTCTCTCCGACGACGACATCAATAAACTCGTGGCGTGGTTGGTTACTCTTTAGCCACATCATAATCCAGGTTAGTTACAATCTCACATAAAAATTATTACAATGAAATCAATAAAACTGGTTCCCATATTAGTATCAAAATGGATACCACCTATATATAGAGTACTACTGTTCATCATTGTATTAGTGGCTACACTTATTGTATTTGCAACCCCTCCACCCCCGTTTAATTTAAAAGTGATGAAGATGGGATTGGGATCGGGGTCTGTCAATTCCGTTACTGGTATAAACTGCGGTGGGGATTGCGATGAATCATTTGGCGCATCAACGCCTATAACTCTGCAGGCGGTGCCCGATGCTGGTTCGGTGTTCGTACGCTGGGAAGGAGATATTACTGGAAGTACCAATCCTGTAACGGCAACTATCGGTAGCGACTTTTCTGTTCGCGCAATATTTGATCTTACAACAGCTATTCCTACCATCACCGACTTTACACCGGAAGGGATACAGGCATATCTTAATGCCAATCCAATAGTAAATAACATGTCAAGATTTGTAAAGGCACTCCCAAGAGATTTTAAACAAAACTGGATCCTGATGTCCCGTTCGGAAAGCTTGCAAACAGGCACTGCTGAATCACCACGTCTCTTACTACCAAATATAGACGCAAAAATTGTATTTACACTTGGAATGATGACGAGTAACTCTTATCCTGGCTCGCATCCTGATGCGATTGAAATGATGCAATGGGATCCTGTACAAAAGAATTTTCGTTTTCATGAAATCATATTGAACAGTATTCCAGCGATGGGCACGGTGCCACCTAGAACGAGAGCAGTTTCTATCGACGACAGCAAGTGTTTCAAATGTCATTCAACTAATAACGTTCTTAACAGGAGTACGTTTCCAGGTACTACTGGTATTTCACCCGGAACTGTTCAATTTAAGAATAAGCCTAATTGGGATACTTATGATAGCTGGGGAGGAATGATGCCATTCAATCGTGACCGCATATATCAGGGTTCATTGGAAGCTGCTGCGTTCAGAAAAATATTCAACCTGTGGACATGGCGCTCGAACGATGCAATAAAAGCAGTGATTGAACAGTTGGAATTGCAACCGCCCGGCATTCCGCCAAACGATGCTATCACCAGAACGGTTGGAGGCATCAATGATGGGCATATTAATTTTTCATTTGATGCTACCCCTCCAGTATTAACTGAACCAGTCCCAACAGGCACAGTTCCTTCCATTACAAGTACCTATATATTTAACGGTGCCGTAAGTGTGAGCACTCCGACTACAGTGATACGTGGCGGTGCATTCATTACATTGCACCACTCGGGCGACCCTATGAATGTAGAGGGCAGGGGTGTCCAGTTATTTGACCTGCTTGGTGGCCAGGATGGGCAATTGAATCCTCAAAGAATAACAGACGAACTAATCAATCATCATTTTGCAACAGGAAGTGTTCCGATAGATGTTCGACCGATTGCCCTTGCCATTGCAGATAATTTATTTTCCATTTCCGGTAATACTATAGAAAGTAATGTAAGTGGTGTAGCGCTTACTGTCGACCAGGCATTTTTTAATGCAAGGAATGGGATGAGCATAAGTGATCTTGTCAACGACACAAAATCCCGTGCATTCAGTATGCCTCGCAGAAAAGCTGACATTGAAAAAATAAATCTTGAGAGGACCAACGACGTGTACCTGGCTGCTGGTTCTTCTACCAATGGGCTTATCCAACAATATGGCGCCGCTACTGCGGCAGGGGTGGATGCGTCGATGGCTCGAATCAGGCAGGAAGTCTTCAGGCGACCTAATGACCTCGGTTTTGCCGATCGAACTGTTATGGGAGGTATTTATGTTGATCGGGAATTGGAAACCAATATTCAAAAAGTTGCTTTGTTCCGTTACTTCCTCGAACCATTGGGCATTTCGGTTGACAAATGGTCCATGGGAGTACGCGGCAGATCCAGGACATACTCTTTTGCAGATATCTTAGGTAATTACACTTCTACTTTTGCAGGTGGACTTATCGCAAGTCTTTCAGCAAACCCTACACCGGGTATGACCAATGCAAATAATGATGCACAGGTGATGGCAGCGGTTAATAGCACATTATCCTCGCTACCTGCAGCCAACGCTATTCCAACATTTACTGACGTGCAAAGAATTTTCAACCGAGGTTGTATCGAATGTCATGGAGGGTTGGACTATCCGCCATATAAAAACTTTGGCGATTACCTTGACTTATCAGAAGATGAAAATCCACCAGCGACTACCCCACCTGGTGTGAGTCCCAGGTTAGCAAGGTCGTACGGGCGGGCAATCGATTATACAAATGGTGGTCTTACAAGTGCTCTCTATAATCGTCTTAACCGCACGAGCGAAGATTGCGCACTTACCAGTGTACAAATGATGCCTTGTGGGGGTCCTGCATTAAGTAAAACTGATATTGAAACAATTCGACGGTGGATTCAAGGTGCAAGACCTTACACTAACGGCGATCCGCATATTCGAACAGTTGATGGAGTTAATTATGATTTCCAGGCGGCAGGTGAATTTACTTTGCTTCGTGGAGAAGGAATCGAACTGCAGGTACGCCAAATGGCCGTAGAAACTAGCTCACTTCTTGGGCCAAATGCATATACAGGTCTTACCTCTTGTGTAAGCCTGAACACAGCAGTGGCATTACGGATAGAACGGCAACGTATCACTTACCAGCCCACCTTAAATGGAAGGCCCGGCAATAGTCTGCAATTACGAATAGACGGTAAGCTAACGGAAATACCTCCCCGGCCCATTCCTCTCGCATCGGGCGGACGCATTGTCAAAACATCGGCGCCTGGTGGGATACAGGTAGAAGCACCAGGAGGTACCGTGATTATTATTACACCTGCTGTATGGGAACTTCATGGTTTATCCTATATAAATATAGATACGCGTGGTGTGCGTGCGACCCAGGGATTAATGGGATCCATTGCGCCGGGCAACTGGCTGCCTGCACTTCCAGATGGGAGTCAGCTAGGTCCGAAACCACGTGATCTAAATCAGCGTTTCAAAATCCTTTATGATGTGTTGGGAAAAGCCTGGCGGGTAAACGACTCCACAACTCTTTTCGATTATGCCGCCGGAACATCGACCAACTCATTTGCTATAATCAACTGGCCTGCGGGGCATGCGATTCCTAACTGTATACTTCCAACGGGGCCCGCTGCCGTTACGCCTTTGAAACCACTATCCCAGACCCAGGCTGAACAAGCGTGTGCCGGCGTGACGGATGGCGATCGTAGAATCAATTGCATACAGGATGTGATGGTTACCGGCGATGTCGCATTTGCAAAAGCTTACCTTGCGGCCGACAAGATCAATCGCAATACTTTGCCAAATCCACCAAAGCTTATATACCCTAAAGATCTCGATCGAACTGTAAGTATGCCCGTTGATTTTAAATGGGATAATGCTACTGATAAAGACGGCGACCCCGTTACTTACAAACTTTCCGTATGGCCCGTAAATGACGGACCCAATAATAACAATGCTATTGATGTAAGCACAAAATCCGGTACACGCGTCGGGCGAAACACTGCAATCCTGATTACAGGCGTCATTGGTTTATTGCTGCTGGTCATTTTCTATTTCTCTGGCAAAAATAAAAAACCCGTACACTTGATCCTTGGATTGATCATTGTACTCATAGCAATGTTTGGTGCATACTTGCTTTGTGGCAGATCAACTACGCTTTCCTACAACTTTACCAACCTTCAATCCGGCCAGGCCTATTACTGGAAGGTAATTGCAGAAGATAACAATGGTGGAGTAACGGAAAGTGAAATGCAGCGATTTGAGGTAAAGTGAGAAAGCGAATGTGGAAATGTGGTAATATGAAAAGGTGGAAATAAACGATTTGATATGCTTTTGTTTAGTTGTAAAAAAATAGTTGGTTAATCTTACGACCAAGTAAGATTTCACAATCCATATTTTCACATTTCCATATTTCCACATTATTCCCACCCTCTCAGTTGCCCTTTCTTAAATGTCCACTCCGGTGTTTCAATAATTGCATCATCGTTTACTTCATACCATGGACCCAATAAAGCATTTCGAGGATTGTTGACAATATGAATATCCTGCGCGGGCATATAACCTTGTGCAAGCATATAAATTCTCTTCCCTTCTTTGCTAACAGCCACATCCACAACCAGCATTGCATGACCTGGAAAACCTCCTTTTATAAATACGTCGCCTGCCTGCACATCTTTCAACGGCCGGGTTACACTTAGCTGTTTCTCCAGGGAAGCGGTGCCACACATGCCGAATACTTTCTTTAGGTACAATTCAAATTTTTGCCTGTCGCCTGCACCCTGCCAGCAATACCATGTATCATTGTTGTCGCGGAACTTAATTTCCGGGTAACGCTGCTGTGAAAAAAGATACTCGGCACGCATGCGCATAATTGCATCAGCACATTGTTGAAGGTTTTGTGTCCCTACAGGTAAATCCAATACGGCATATTGCACCGTTTGATCTCTCTTGAGTGTGCCATCGTAGAGAAACACCCGTTTATCAGACTTTACCGGAACTGACAGCAGCCAGTCGGCAAAACTGTTTTTCTTTTTGGAAACTCTTTCATACCCCTGGGGTATTGGAATGTCCGACACGGTATGAATAGTCGATAATGAAGGTGCCGATAGGCCGTCGTTTTCGTCTTCAGACAAATAACATCCGGCTAGTGCAATCACCAGCGTGGCAGTGGTTATATTTTTCATGGTTCAGGCTATGAAGCGCCGGGCCATGGAATTCCATATCCAGTATTTATAAAATTTCCTAAAAATGAGGACGGGGCACGGAGCATGGTGGAGTTAGTACGACCACAGAGCTCACGGGGAAGCTCAGAGTATCACTGAGAATTTCTCCGTGGCATTCTCAGCTTCCCCGTGAGCTCTGTGGCCGTACTAACTCAATCTCCCCTCTCCTCAGCTAAGCGACTTCTTTTTCAAATTCATATAATGTTCCCTGGTTTTCTTACTTAAATGTTCAATAGCAAAACGCAAAGTAACCCGGGGCATAGTAGCTGCATGTTTATCCAGGAAACTCAATAACTGTTTTTCATTCTTGTCGCCGGCATACCGCAATGCCCACCCCGTTGCAGTCTGCACAAACTCTTCCTTATCATTCACAAGCAGTTCAGCCAGTTTGAATGCGTCGGCCACATCTCCTTTCCCAATAAAATATAAAGTGCTGATAATGGCTGAACGTCGTTCCCATTGATCCTTTGAGCGTGCAAGTTGGTACAAGATTGTTTTTGGCTTATTGAAGTCGTACAAGTAGCTCCCGATCACTTTATGTGCTGCAAGATCTACATGCCCCCAGTGATCGATGTATTGGTGATTTTGCAGGTAAAGATCATACAGTTCTCTGCGGCGGGTTTCGCTGGTTTTTTTATCACTGCCCTGTTTGCCCATAATGCTGCAGGCACCTGTTCTTATTTCATATACAGGACTCTTCAGCAGCTTTTTGATTTCAGGGGCGGGCATATCCGGAAATTCCTTTGCAATTGTGAATATCTGCCCCATCCTTACCCCAATAAACTGCATCCCCTCCACTGGCTTCTTTTCATCAAATTTAAAAAACCGGTGATGCTTTTTTAATTCTACCTCCGACCGGTGGGCTTCGAGTAGTTTAATAAATGCTGCGGCTGTTTGTTCAGGACGACCTAATTGTTTCTTATTAGTAGCTGGTTTTCCGACAGGTGGTTTTTTTGTACTCTTTTTTTGAGGGGTTGATTTTGACATCTTTAAAAGTAAAAAATTATACGCTGGTTTCTACTTCCATATTTGCGCCATCTTATCCAGGCATTGCGATAAGCCTGCTTTGGACAATTCTACAAGTTCGTCAGAGGGATATCCAAATTCACATATCGTCATTTCCGTTTTTCCGTTTGGTAGATCTTTAAATGTTACGGTATGCCGCATGTTACGTGGCATATCCGCAGGCAGTCCGATACTGGCTGGCTCTATCCTGTTGCCATCTTTATCTGCCCAATCAAAAATATACTCGATATACTCATTGGGAATGATTTTCGTGTATGCCCAGGTGTTGTACATATCCATACCACCCCATTCCTGTGGCGCGCGCATGCAAACCAGGGTAATACCGCCTTCACGAAAATCCATTTTACATACCGGGGACGTAAAACCGGCAGGCCCCCACCATTGCATTACAAGCTGAGGGTCACTCCATGCTTTCCAAACATTAGCTACGGGTACGTCAAATATGCGCGTGAGCACCACATCCTTTTTTTTCAACGTGTCCTTTGCCATTTGGATTTCATTTTTAGTGAATTCGGGAATATGATGATCACCAGTGGGTGCGGTGGGCACATCTATTATTGAAAATACCGATGCTACTGCGATTATTAAGCGCTGCATTATAATATCTTTTTAGTGGAAATAAATTAATTACCTGGTTCCAACGTAAACACAACCTGGCGCGTATGTGGATTAAATGGTACTGACCCATGCTCATGTACGATCTTCCATCTCCCATTGATTCGTTTAAAGCCGGTAGTAGTACGAATGTAGGTTTGTGCTGCAGGATCATCTTCGCGTGTGCCTGTCAACCGGAATAGGTAGTGTGACAATGCCACGTCGCCACCGACATGAATAACCAGGTCGCGCAATTCTACTTCGAATGACGGAGGAAAATAGCCGATGCAGGCTTCCCAGGCATGCTTCCATGCAATGGCTCCTTT
>CBFGYO010000149.1:0-9495 GCA_965652975.1 uncultured Chitinophagaceae bacterium
CTACATTATCCGAAATGGAAGTGGAGAACGCAATCATCTACTGGCAAAAAATTTGGGAAGCCGGTGAGGATGAAAACCGGGAACGTGGTGCCTGGCGTAGCCTGGTACAAAGTCATGGTTCAGGACGTGCCGCATACATCATTTCGCAATTCAAACCTGCAAGCTTTTCGCAACGACTCAAACGAAACTCACCTGAAGAAATTATTCTTGTATCTAATGGGGTTGTGCCCGCTATTCAGCAGGAAGCGGATGAACTGGAGAAATACTGGAAGGGTAGTTGGACAAATTTTGGCGACGCAGTAGAAGAGAAGAAATTAAGGGATGCTATCGTAAACGTATTGGGTTCGCAACGTGCCGGAGAACTGATTGAAAAATATATGCCATCCAACTTTCTTGCAGTGCCACCCACAGGTAAGAAAAGAACAGAGGTGCTGGTACGTCTTTCATACCTGGATCTACCTGCTGCAGACTCTGTACAAACTAAGCAACAGTCATGGAGCCAGGCTCCCAAAGTGCATATAATGCCCGACAGGTTTGTTCTCATTGGTTATCGTAACGGCCAGGAAGTGTTTAATGAAATGACCTTGCCGATTCCAGTTCCACTTGCCGTAGGACCCGATCCATCGGCTACAGAAGGTGAAGCATTTAAGAAAGATGCTAATGGCGATATGGTGGTAGAAGATGAATTGAAGTGGATGACTGACTTTGATGCAGCGATTGCGAAAGGCATGGGAATAAAGATCACACTGAACGCTGACCAGTTGGCTGCCGGTTTTGATCGTATTATCGCATTAGGAGTAAGGATGAGTACAGACCATACTGGTGGCCAGGCATTGCTGGAAGAATTGATAGATCATCACCACAAAAGCAGGAAAGGATTTTCTATTATTAAGCAGGGCACACCCAGCAACAACACGGAAGGTGATACTTCTGGTTATTTGCAGGCAGATGATGCAGACGAAAGTTATGATGACCTGAAAAAAGGTAAACTTTTCGATATTGAAACAGATGATATTCTGAAAACAGATGGGCAATGGTTATCAGAAGCACTCGGTGTAAGGCATGAGCGTTTGCAACAGGTAAATAATAGTGATCATACAGACCATAAGGAAAGTATATGCATGAACATCGCTCTATGGCCGGCAACGATGGGGTACATGATGGATACCATGATGCATCCTGTATTTAGTGATGCAGACATTGAATTTACCCGCACGTTCTTCAACCGGTTTGTTACCGGTCGTGGTCGAATACCCGCAGTGCGTATCGGTAAACAACCGTATGGTATATTTCCCGCCACGGCATTTTCACGATTGGAGTGGCCTACGACACTGACGCGGCCAACAGGTACAACCATCATGCTTCCTGCGGCTACACAAGGCAATGCCTATCTCGCACGTTTGTATACCATTCTTAAAACGATTGATGCAGATTGGAAATCTTTGTCTGGGAAATTGGCGCACGTATATAAAAATTCCGGCGACCCTCATCAGGATATGCTCGATGCAGTTGGCCTGCATGCTTCTTCACTCGAGTATTATCAACGAACAGCACAAAGCGCCGAAGATCTTTCCAACAGGCTTAAGTTTAAGGGGAAAGGCAAAAAATTTCAAACCACCGCTGCGAATTATACAAAATCCGGGATGGATCTTTTGCGCAAATTTGGATACAAGGGTGCAGAAGTGCCCGACCTGTTGACAAAATTTTTCCTCGCCACTGAAAATCTTTTAAAAGGTCCGGTAATCGACGACAGGCCTTTATCTGAAAAAGAACAAATTCGTAAATACACCTCGGAGCCGAATGCACAAAACTATATCGAATGGTTGATAGATGCTGTTGCTACTTCGCACGACACTTTACGCAGGCAGGAAGGATTCCTCGAAGATAAAATTCCCACCGCGCTGCTGTACCTGTTGTTGCACCATTCGCTCGACCTGGGCTATATCGAAGTTAGTATTCGCCTGCACAGGGACGCACAACTGCTGAATGATGCAGAAATGAAAATGGCAAAAAAAGAACCTGCATTCCTGCATATCAAAAAAAATACGCAACAGACCGAAAGCAGGTGGAAATATCTTTATAGCAATGAAGTGGCAATAACAAAAGACGAAGGACTTTCCGTAGGTGAATACATACCACAGGTGTTAAAAACGGAAGTTGCTTCAGCATACCTCGGTGAGCAGTTGGATGCATTGCAGGAACTAAAGCATCTATCAACTGCTGCACTTGAGCGATTGTTTTCTGAACATATTGATTGCTGTGCATATCGATTGGATGCCTGGAAAACGGGCATCACCAATTTCCAGCTCGCCCAGATGCGACAAAACGTAAATGATGGCGAAACGCCCTACCGCCAGGGAATATATATTGGCGCTTACGGCTGGCTGGAGAATGTAAGAAGTTCCGGGAAAAACCTTGTTCCCCTGCGGACCAATGACGAGCAGTTACATGATATTTTTATCAAGGACCAGGCAGTTGTACCCGTAACTGATAGTACCAATGGTGGATTTATTCTTGCTCCATCCCTCAACCAGGCGGTCACCGCTTCAGTTTTGCGAAGTGCCTATCAAACAAATAACAATCCTGATGCCCTGCGGGTAAATCTTTCATCGGAGCGGGTAAGAAAGGCATTGGCTGTAATTGAAGGAATACGAGGCGGCCAGCCACTTGGTGCGTTGTTGGGTTACTACCTCGAACGCGGATTGCATGAAGGGTATCCGGGCCTGGAACTGGATTATTTTATTTACCAGTTGCGCAAGGCATTTCCATTGACAGCTAATAAGAACAGTGACACAAAAATGGACGACACTGCAGTAAAGGAGGCCGAGGTAGTTGAGGCGAGGAATGTGGTGGACGGATTAGCACTGATCGATCATATCAAGACAAGCAAGCAGGAGAATTATCCTTTTGGTAAATCTTTCCTGGAGAATGTAGATGACCAGGCCCAGGCTAATGCTATAAATGCTGAAGTAAAGAAGATCATGGATATCAATGATGCGCTTGCTGATCTTGCCCTTGCAGAAAGTGTACACCAGGTTACACAGGGAAACTACGACAGGGGAGCATCTACACTTGATAGCTTCAGCAAAGGAAATTTTCCACCCATCCCCGATTTTATACAAACACCACGTAGTGGAACAAACATTACGCACAGGGTAGGCTTGCATTTCGAACAGGGTCTTAGTCCCGCCGGTGGTACCACTCCAAGATCACAGGCAGAACCTGGTATGAATAAATGGTTGAAGTCAGTATTTCCGCCGTTGGCAAAGATCATTTGTCATGTATCATATAAAACAGTGGTTGACGAAGAAGTTAGCCTCGCTGATTTAAAACTGGAAGAAATAGACGTGCTGTACACCCTCGATACAGAAAGCAGCCAGGCAATGATGCAGATAGATGACCTGCTTATAAAGTATGTAATGGACAAGGGAGGTATAAGACCGGATGCCCCCATTACGATCGATTATATGAAACGGGTAGATGGTAAGTTCAGTTTCTTTGAAATCACACCATTGATCAGAAGCTTACGTAATATTTTATTGAAATCAAGACCACTTGTGGCAAGCGATGTGGCTCTTCCTGATCCTAAAAAAACCACACCTGCCGATTTAGTGTTCCTCGATCCGCAACGTGTGGCGTTGCGCTACACCAGGCTGGATAATTTATGGAAAAACGAACTTAAAAATTATATCAATGCTATCGACCCGCTAGTGGCAGACGTAGTTGCAAATAAAGCAGCATTGTTGATTAATGCTGAAAAATTTTCTAACGACATACTGCCCGTATTAACAGAGATGGCAAAGTCTGGAATGGATCAAAGCGGGTTTGGTTTTGTATTTGACAGGAAAAAAGCACTCTTTACTTCCGTAACGAAGAAAGCCAGCGAGTTGATTGAAAGGTGGGAGGCGAAAAAGCTACGCCACACAACATTGATGACAGACTACGGCAATCTTCCGGCTGCAACGCCAGAGCAGGAGCGATTCGAGTTGTTGGAGAAAGCACGAAGCGAGATATCGACGAAAGCACCGACTACATTGACTACTGCCACCAGCTATGAACAGGATGTGTTGTTGCTTGAGCCGCTCTTTACTGCAAGATTGTTGAAGTATAAAGACCTGCGAGATACTGCAGCTACTTCAATAAGCACACTCATTGCGGAAGCACAGGTTATCGCGGACGTCAGCTCTTTTGATCTCACTGTTTTTCCTATTAATGATTTGGAAAAGGAAGTAATTCTTTGGGTAGAAGAACTCGCGCAAAAAGCCAAAAGTTTATACGCAAGTCTTGAAGATAAATTGAAGAAGGCAAAAATATTACTCGACGAATCGGCTTTACTTTCAAATTCAAAAAAGGCGGTAGACAAATTGCTGGAAGTAGCTAAACTGCTTTTCCATGAAGATTTTAAAATAATTCCCGAGTTCCGGGTGCCGGCTGCCAATGGAGAAGAGTGGTCAAATTCTTATAATAATAAAATCCAGCTTCTGCAGCATGTAGTTAGTGGAGGAAATGATCAGCCGATGGATACCTGGCTGTATGGAGTCGGTCGGGTACGCGAAAAAATGCAGCATTGGGAAAATATCGTCATACTCACGGAAGCCTTTGGTAAATCAGAACTTGTTCTTCAACCATTACAACTTCCGCACAAAGCAACTGACACCTGGCTTGGACTTGAAGTGCCTGCCGGGTATACTGCCGAAAGCGACCGGCTTTTATATACAGCACATTATTCAGTGGCTTTCGATAAAACAAAAAACCAGTGTGGACTCCTGCTCGACGAGTGGACAGAATTAATTCCTGCTTTAAAAGAAACTGCCGGCGTTGCATTTCATTTTGACCGGCCCAGTTCAGAACCACCACAGGTAATGTTGCTTGCCTTACCAACTGCATTTAGAGGGGGCTGGCAATGGCAGGATTTACTGGACGCGGTAACGGAAACGATGGATGCAGCAAAAATGCGCGCGGTGGAACCCGCAATGATCAACGAGCTGAGCTATGGCAGAGTTTTACCTGCATTGCTTTCGTCGATGACTACATATCCGGTTACTGCGGCCCTCAACCTTTCATTTAATAATATGCTGCACGAAGTACTATTAAATCAACAGCCATGAACAAATTTGTAGCAATAGATGATATCCATGAAGTGCTTACTGCAAGAGTAATTCCTTCGGTGACCCTGTGGAACAGGATGGAACCACGGGCGCGGACAGATAATTTCGATCGCACACTACGCGCCGAAGTAAGAGATCCATTGTGGATGCTTTGCAAGCAATGGCAGATGGGCGAATTTAAAGGCGATGACGCGGGATCACCCGTTTTTAGCAAAGTAAAAATGGGTATTACACAAATAACGAAATACGCAGCGGCAGATCATCCCGCGAGGGATTTTGATCATGAACATCCATTGGAAACAAGGGTTGAAAAAATGCCGTTGACATTCCTTGTGGGTGAACAAAAAATCGCACTGGACATTCGCCTGCTGATGGGAAGGCAGTGGCTGAAGATGACAGATAGTTTGGGCTTCCGAACAGAATTCATAAAGAGATATGCAGTGAAAATGCCAGATGTGAATAATCGTGCCGATGCATCGATAACCGCACATAAGGACGCATGGCAACAATTTGCTGCTGCTGCCGGTCGCTGCATGGATGGGGGTGACCTGTATTTACACCTGAAAAAGAATAGTGCGCACCATGCATATGATGGCATAACGGCGATTACCGCAGTGTCTGATAAATCTGCCATTGATGTAGCAGCCGGCAAATTCATTAAATGGTTTGAGAAATTATATGAAGTACCGGGGGATACCACTGAAAATGCATGGAACCCTGCCGCGTTGGAATATAGCTTCCGTTGTTCTGCACCGCTTAAGGATAAAGAAATGGTGTTGACAGCGGATGAATATTATCACGGGCATCTTGACTGGTACAATTTTGATATAGATCCAAAACTCCAATCCCTGGGTGAGACGACTGGTGTGACAGCGATCAGCGATCCGCCACCGGATTCATTTATCCCGGTGCAGGTGAATTTTGAAGGTATGCCCAATACCCGGTGGTGGACATTTGAAGACGGGCGCACCAATTTTGGTGATGTGAATCCCGGCACGCAGGAAATCGGCAAATTATTGTTTATGGAATTTGCCTTACGCTACGCCAACGATTGGTTTCTATTTCCTTTTACACTGGATGCAGGTAGTATTGCGAGCATCAGGGGCATGACTGTCACCAATGTATTTGGTGAAAAGTTCTGGATCGAAGCCGCGGGCAAAGGGTTGGATGACGCATGGAATAAATGGAGTCTTTTTTCTGTGAATACAAAGGGTAATACAGGTGAGCGTGCGGATAATAGTTTGTTGATTTTACCAACGACTTCTAAAGTGATGGAAGGACCTCCGCTGGAAAAAATATACCTGATACGCGATGAAATTGCGAATATGGTATGGGGTATTGAATCCATAGTACCCCTGCCATCCGGAAAAAACAAACCAGGTGGCGAAGCGGCATATGAATTACGTAACCGCTTCCAGCAAATACTTGACAAAGCAGTGGGGGCCGGTACAGTAGTTCCCGAAGCAAGAGATTACAAAGCCCCCATCCGGTATGAGTTGATGAACAGTGTGCCAGAAAACTGGATTCCTTTTATACCTGTTCATAAAGACGATAGCAAACGTGCCATTCGTTTGCAGCGAGCCGCTATGCCACGTATTCTTGAAAATGATGAAAAAAAATATGAAAAAGTGCGGCCCCGCACCGTGCTCCTTCGGACGGGACTGGATGAAGATGAGTGTAAGCCTTACTTTATAAATGAAGAAGAAGTACCGCGATCAGGAGCGGAACTGTCGCAATCATTTCAGCAAACGAGGTGGTACGATGGAAAGGTCCGGACGTGGATTGGTGTGAGAAAAGCAACTGGTCATGGTGAAGGTAGTAGCAGGCTGGCTTTCGACCAGGTAAGAGCGGTAGAAAAAAAGGAGGGTTCGTAAGAATATCTCGATTTTTTTTAATGTCACGTTCAATTAAAAGATCTTGAAAAAGTTGCCAACGGCCCGTAGGGACAAAATTTGGGAATTATGTATTCTGATATCGTTGCAATTTCTTGATAGATGTGTTTCTATATTTTGCCCCTACGGGGCGAAAGAATGTCACGACAAGCTTTTCTACCGGTATGTTGCCCCTACGGAGCATAATTACAGATTAATAATTCCATTTGTAATTTTATTCTTGTGGGAGAGTTTAAAATATCATCATTAAAATTACTAATCGGTATTATTTGACTAACACATCTACTTCTTATTAAATAATCTCGAAACAGTTTCCCAAAAGCCCCGTAGGCAAAATATCGGTAGCACATTCTTCTTAGATTTTACAACGCCCCGTAGGGGCAAAATCTAGGGGTTATCGACTGTGAGTTCCACACAACCAATGACTAATAATTTCATGAGAGATGCAATCTTATTTGCTATTAATTACATTCAAACATGGGGCATAAAATCCCCGTTCGCTACTAATGATTAAATAAACGGGGAGACTTTGTAACGTTTTTTAATTTGTTCTTTTAAATATCGATTTATATCATAAATATGGAAGTAATAAATGTATATTTATCGCACTTGATATACATCCATCATGGTATTTAATGAATCAATCCTTACAGGCCATATTGGGGCGACCACCCCGCATTCTTATTGTGGATGACGATGAAGACTTGCTACTGGTAATGAATCTCACACTAAAATCTGAAGGTTTTGATGTACAGGTTTCTTTCAATGGTGACGGATTTTTCGAAATCCTTCAGCAACATCGACCGGATGTAATCCTGATGGATATCACGATGGAGGGAGTGGAAGGCGGTACCTTGTGCAGACATGTAAAGATGAATGAGGATACCCGCGCTATTGTGTTGTTTATGTTTTCTGCTAATCGCAATGTCGAACAAATTACACGTGAATGCGGGGCCGATGGCTATGTATCCAAGCCATTCGAAATGGCTGATTTGCGCCAAAAGATAAGCGATAGCCTCGGTGCAAAAGTGAACGGTGCACAATTTTAAATCTCCATACACACAACAATTAAAATTTGAAAATGAAAATATCTGCGGCAAAAATACTCTCCGATAAGTATGAGGAGATATTTGACAACTGGATCAAACAACAACTGAAAGACACTTCGCTGAGAGAGGACTTAATGTCGAACGAAGACCTTGAAAAGGAATCAGGCGAACTGTTGAAATCTATATTAACAGCAATACGTAAGGATAATTATACAGACGTTAATGCACCCGAGTTTGAAAAAGCAAATGAAGTGCTTGCCGGTATTTCACTAAGCCGTGCGCGAAATGGATTTTCTCCGCGAGAAACTGCACACTTTGTATTTAGTTTAAAATATGCATTTTCAGCGGTGCTGGAAAAACACCTTACTGACGGAAAGCAGCTTTTTGCTGAAATGGTAAGACTTAATAAACTTGTTGATACCCTTGCGCTGGTAACTATTGAGACATTCATACGTGGCCGTGAAGAGGTGATCCTTCGGCAAACATCAGAGATTTCTGAAATTTCTACTCCAGTGATCCAAATCTGGGACGGCATACTTGCACTACCTATTATTGGTACGCTTGATAGTGCGCGTACGCAAATTGTCATGGAAAGCCTGCTTACGAAAATAGTTGAGACGGAAAGCACTATTGCTATCCTGGATATTTCTGGCGTACCGGCTGTTGACTCACTGGTTGCACAACACCTTATTAAAACGGTAGCGGCTACCAGATTGATGGGAGCGGAGTGCATTATCAGTGGCATCCGCCCGGAAATTGCCCAAACTATTGTTCACCTTGGAATTGATTTATCAAATATCAATACCAAATCGTCACTCGCGCACGCATTGCGATTCGCATTCACCATTCGCCGACTCGAAGTTCGAAAGGTTACGGACGGCGTAAAAACTACTGCCTAAAATATGGACAGGATACCAATATTAAAGATGGGGCACTTCCTGCTCGTAACAGTCCAGGTGGATCTTTATGACCGACTGGCGTTGGGTCTTGAAAGTGATCTTGTGAATATGATTAATAAGTACCGGTCGCGGGGTGTACTGATTGATATTTCTGCTGTGAATATTGTCGACTCCTTCATGGGACGAATCCTGGGCAATATTGCCCAGATGTCCAAGATACTCGATGCACATACAGTTGTGGTGGGTATGCAGCCGGCTGTCGCCATCACGCTTATAGAACTTGGACTACCAATGGCTGGTGTACAGACTGCTCTCAATGTAGAGAAAGGAATGGAGATGCTTCAATTAAGGGTTTTCGGAATGGATGAAAAACCCAACTCCGCGGATGATAACAGTTACTAAAGAAAGCCTTCCGATTAAAACTGAACAGGATGCCGTTTTTATGCGCATCCGTGTTACAGAATACGCAAAAAAAATAAATATGGGCATTGTCAATCAAACGAAGTTATTGACGGCTGCCAGTGAGTTGGTGCGTAACATGCTTCGT
>CBFGYO010000150.1:0-9338 GCA_965652975.1 uncultured Chitinophagaceae bacterium
AATACCAAGCTCAACCAGCTAATCGACGGTATGGACAACCAGGCTCCCGGTCTGAACTTTTCAGTGGGTAGTATCGTTGGTCTTACAGAACTGGATGTAGATAATATCGAATTACTTGCCGGTGCATCATCTGCACTGTATGGTTCGGGCGGTATCAATGGTACGGTGTTGATCAACAGCAAAAATCCATTTAAATACCAGGGCCTCAGTTATAATATCCGCACCGGCATTATGCACGTGGATGGAAAACAGCGCAAGGCGGCACCTTATTATGACTGGTCGTTCCGTTGGGGTAAAACTCTTGATAGAAAGCAACGCTGGGCTCTTAAACTTGCCGGACAACTAACCAAGGGAAGCGACTGGCAGGCCGATGATTATCGCAATAAACAACAGGTAGGTGTATTGAGTAAAGTGGTGGGTGGCAATCGTTCGAATGATCCCAATTTTAATGGTGTGAATATTTATGGCGATGAAGCCAGTGCAAATATGTTCCAGTTTGCTAACGTATTCAGGGCAACCGTACAGGCCAACCCTCTATCGCAAGCTTTAGCAATGGCCGCCAGCATGGGTGCTACGTCTAATATCGTTACAGTTACCAATGCGGCGTTAGGAAACAATCCTACACCGGCACAACTAACAACTTATTTTGGGCAGGTAAATGCTTTTCTTGCTTCGGCACCCATACAGGCTGTAACTACTGCACAGCAACGTGCAGACTACCTGGCGGCGATGACTGGTTTTGTGCCAATCAACCTCGGCTTAAATAATAACCATATTCCCAATCAAAATGCATCACGTACGGGTTATGAAGAAAAGTACCTGGTGGATTATAATACACTGAATGTAAAATTCACCGGTGGTTTGCATTTTAAAGTCACCGACAATATTGAAGCATCCTGGAATACTTATTTCGGAACCGGCACAACCGTTTATACCGGCGCCGATCGTTACTCACTACGTAATCTAAAAATCGCGCAGCATAAACTGGAATTGAAAGCAAGAACATGGTTTATTCGCGGATATACTACACAGGAGAATGCTGGTGAATCGTATAATGCCACTGCTGCCGCCGTTTATGTCAACAGTGCATGGAAAGCTAATTCCACCTGGTTTACCCAGTACGTAGCCACGTTTGCAGAAGGTCGCAGGCTTAATGGATCGGCTGTGCCCGACATTACCCTGCACAATGCTGCGCGCGCTGCTGCTGATGTTGGCAGGTTGATGCCCGGCACTGCCGCATACGATGCAGCACTAAAAGCTGGTCGCAGCACACCTATCAAAAATGGTGGTGGTCTGTTTCTCGACAAGTCAGACCTGTGGGCTTCGGAAGGCCAGTTGAATGTATCTGATGTGCTTGATTTTTCCGACGTAGTAGAAGCTACAGTGGGTGTACAGTGGAAGCAATGGGTGATGAACTCTCAAGGCACACTCTTCGCCGATACTGCAGGAAATATAAAAGTAAACGAAACCGGTGGCTACCTGCAACTGCGTAAAAGGTTGTTTGAAGATTTTCTTACGCTTACGGGTGCACTGCGTTATGACAAACAAACCAATTATGACGGTCGCTGGACACCACGCCTTACAGCCGTCCTCAAAGTTGCGAAAGATAATCATGTTCGTCTCTCGTTCCAGACAGCTTACCGTTTCCCCACCAACCAGGATCAGTATATCAACCTGGTTACCGGCGCCGGTGTGTTGATCGGGCACTTACCTGAATTTCAAACACTGTATGGTCTTAACTCTGATGCAAACCCTGCATATACCGACGTAAGCATTATTGAAGCACGTAATACCAATGATGTAACGAAACTGAAGAAGGCTGTTTATGAAGATGTAGTTCCGGAGTCAGTAAGTTCATACGAAGTAGGTTACAGGGGTATTATTGCGAAAAAATTATTGATAGATGCGTACGGTTATTTCAGCCGTTACCAAAACTTTATCCTGACCATCGGAGTTGGTCAGTCAAACCTGCCAGTGGCTTCTCCTGCGCACCTGCTTTCACCTTTTACTACCAGGAACGTTTCTTACAAACAAAACTCTGCGGATATTGTAAAAGCCACAGGTTGGGGCCTCGGACTGGAATACCAGGTGTATAAGAATTACCTGCTTTATGGTAACGTATATTCTGATGAGCTGACTGATGTAGCACAGGAGTTCGTTACCTTCTTCAATGCGCCTAAGTATCGTGTGAATATCGGCCTGCGTAATGATAACGTGTATAAGAACATCGGTTTTAATATTGTTGCTAAATGGCAGGACGATAATTATTATGAGGGCACTTTTGTATCGGGTACATTGCCTTCGTTTACCTGGGTAGATGCGCAGGTAAGTTACCGCCCGGCGGGAACGAAGAGTGTATTCAGGATTGGTGGAACCAACCTTGGCAATAATTATTATCGTACAGGTTACGGTAGCCCATACGTTGGCGGATTGTATTATATCAGTTACGGTTACAATCTCTTCTAATATAATTAGGGTTTATAAGTATAAAGCCCCACCGGTATGGTGGGGCTTCTTTTTTTGTGCTAGAAGTCTTTAATGGCTTTTTTTACCACACCTGCCTACCGGCAGGCAGGTAGAATCATAGCCACAAAGATCATCATAGAATTGTTTGGAGCATTTCCTAAGCAGCTTTTTTAACACATAGGATCATTGAAGCATAGTTAAAGCATAGACAGTTGTATTTTCAAAAAACAAGAAGTCTAATGCTTCTATGCCCTATGTGTTAAACAACTATTGTAAAAATTTTTCGACCAAACATAAATATCTATGTTGATCTTTGTGGCTATGATTCTATGTTGTAAAAAAAGCGATTGAAAGTAACTTCGAAAAATCAGGAAAGGCTTTTAACGGTTTGCCCAATCATATAACCGTTATGATATACCTGCATGGTATAATTTCCTTTTTGAAATTTTTCTGCATCGAGAGAAAAGATATGTCGTTTTTGTTCGCCTTTTTCATAATCGAACTTTACTCGTAGTGTATATTCTTTTTTTCCTTCGTTCTTGGTTTCCATCGTGCGAGATTCCCAAACGGGGTTTTGCAATACCGTGCCATCAGGGCCCGTAACCACTACAAAAACTTCTGCGTTGGAGTATTGATTGATATTATTCTGTACCAGGAAGGAGACTACAAATTTCTCCGTCTTTTTTACCTGCGATGTTTCTTCTTCTTTTGCACCCTTTACCGTCATAGCAGACAATCGTAGTTCGGAAGCTACAAACACCGACGCCAGGTTAATTTTTTCCGTCAATGTTTTATTTTCTTCTTCTACCCGTTTCATATTTTGCTGCAGGCCCTGGATATCGCCATTCAGTTGGGCCATAATGTTGTTGAGCCGTTTTTGTTCATCCTCCATCGTACGGTTTTGATAGCGTAGGTCGTCTATCATCTTTTGTAACTCGGCTATTTTGCGACGGGCGAGACTCAATTCTTCTTTGGTGGCACCTTTCTTACCAAGGATACCGTTTATTTCCTGCTGAAGATTTTTTATTTCCGCAACCCGCACGCTGAGTTCGGACTGCAACGAATCGGAGCTGGATGTTGTGGAGTCGAGCCTTGTATCGAGATCAGTGATAGTAGTGTTGTAAAGTTTATACAACGAATCGCGTACGCCTTCGGCTACAGCTATCGAATCTTTGATATATACTTCGGTTTTGCGCTGGCTATACATGGTTTTATCGTAAAGGTGATACACCCAGGTTGATAACAAGCCTGCGGATAGAAGCACTAGTAATAAGGATTTAATGTCGCGCATGGTTTATCGGGACTGAATTAGCGGTCAAGCTAATTAATATGGTGTTAGTGGCAGAAAAAAAGATTGCACATTGTGGAAAACTGTGGAAAAGGTCTTTGTTCGCGATTTCATTTCTCGCAGTTTAGGCAGATGAAGCAGATAGTGCAGATTCGTATTTAATCAGCGCTATCTGCCTCATCTGCGCGAAATGGATCTGGAAAGTAACTGTTGGAAAAAGAAAAACCGTCCCGGGAGGGACGGCTTTCTGCAGGAGTTTTATACAACTGCTTTTAACCGAATAAACCACCTTTTTTAAGGCTTCTTACACCTTCACCGATTTTGAAGCCATTATGATAAATTTCGATCCTGTAGTCACCAGTTTGGAAATCAGACTGGCGAATAGGGAACTGTAAGTTTTTGCGTGTACCCTGTTGGTATTCTACAGGTACTTTAGTTGTGAACTGCTTGTCGCCTTCAGTACGGGTAGTCAGTGTAGCTGAACCCAAAGAAGCGTCAGTGATCACTTTACCATCAGGAGCTGTTACGATAATAAACATGTCAGCAGGACCTGATTTTGCGATACGGTTTTCAACATCAAAAGAAACAACAAGTTTGTCTACTCTTTTTGCTGTGCTGGAAACTTTTTCTTTACCACTCTTCTTTTCATTTACCGGAGTGATCTGGATATTGGAAGCTGCGAATGTAGAAGCAACATCAACTGTTTTTTCCAATTCTTCTTTCTGTGTAGTAGTGCTTTGCAAATTCTGTTCGAGATCAGATTTTTCTTGCGTCAACACAGTGTTGGAAGCTGTAAGCTCCTGGTTTTCGCCAGTAAGCCTTGTTACTTCTGCTTCAAGACCGGCAATCTGGTTGTTCAGGTTGGCGATCATGTTACGGGCTCTCTTAAGATCGGCAGCCGTAGCATTTTTATCACTAAGGATACGTTTGATTTCTGCTTTGTTAGCATCAATCTGCTTTTGAAGATCTGATTTTTCACCTTGCAATGAATTGTTGGCACCGGTGATAGAATCAAGACGCATCTCAGCATCGTTATACAACATTTTCAAAGAGTCGCGTTGGGTCATGTAGCTTGCAGATTGTGTTTCAGTAACCTGCAGTTTTTCATTGTTCTTATTTTTGTCCCAAAGAAAATAGCCCCACGTGCCCAGCAGTCCTGCTGCAAGCACTCCAATCAAAACATTCTTGCCTGTCCTGTTATTATTCGTGTTCCGGGGAGGCTGATTTGGAGGGGTGGCTGATGGATAATTCGTGTTTGTCATACAGATGGGTTTTAAAAATTTTGACGTTGATTTTTCTCTTTATTTATGGGATCTTAAAGCGATTATTTTTGTTTCGTAAGTGGACAGAAATTTCCTTTTCGGGCCACAAGCTATTAAAATCCGTTCGGGACACAAAATGGAGAAAACCGTGCCAGAATGCCGGGGTTGCATGGCCGCCCGTTAATTCTTTGTGCATTTATTCTTTCTGAAACCTTGTAATTTAGCGGCTTATGTCTGTGGAAAAGATCATATCGGATTGGAAAAAGGGAGTATTTCAACCTGTATATTGGCTTGAAGGAGAGGAGGAATACTATATTGATAAAGTAATAGAGCATGCCGAACACCGTATTCTCCCCGAGTCGGAAGCAGCCTTTAATCTTACCGTTTTTTACGGGCGCGATGCCAGTTGGCCCGACGTAATTAACGCCTGCCGGCGCTATCCCATGTTTGCCGAACGACAGGTAGTATTATTAAAGGAAGCGCAGCATATGCGCGATATCGAAAAACTGGAGGCCTATGTCGACAACCCCCTGCACTCTACGGTTTTTGTTGTTGCTTATAAAGAAAAGAAAGTAGATGGGCGCACCAAGTTTGCCAAGGTAATTAAAGAGAAGGGCGTGTTGATCACTACCAAAAAAATGTATGACAACCAGCTCCCCGAATGGACGCAGGACCTCATACAATCAAAAGGGCTGGCCATTTCACCCAAGGGGTTGGCACTGCTGGTGGATCATATCGGTAATGACCTTAACAGGATCGAGAATGAAATCGATAAGCTTTCTGTTAATCTCGGAAAGCGTAAAACAATTACTGAAGAAGACATTGAAGCATTCATTGGTGTAAGCAAGGACTTCAATGTGTTTGAACTGCAGGGTGCACTGGCCCGGAAAGATGTGGTAAAAGCGATTCGCATCATTCAGTATTTTGAAGCCAATCCCAAAGCGGCACCTATTCAACTCGTGCTGCCGTCGCTATATAGTTTTTTCAGTAAAGCATTTATGGTATTCGGCGCAGCCAGCCATGATGAAAAAACGGTGGCTGCATCTTTAGGTGTTAAACCATTTTTCGTAAAGGATTATATGCAGGCCGCTAACCTCTATAATTATGCAGGGGTAGAAAAGATACTTCTTTTATTGCACCAGTATAATTTAAAAAGCCTCGGTGTGCATGATGCGGGAAACAGTGATGCATCTCTGCTAAAGGAGATGGTGGTTAAAATTGTGGAGAATTGATGAGGCGGAGGGAGATTGAGTGTTATTGAGTTTGTACGGCCACTGAGCTCACAGGGCAGCGCAGAGTTTCGCAGAGAATTCTCCGTGGTTCACTGTGCTTCACCGCGAGCTCAGTGGCCGTACTAACTCAACCATCCTCACTCACTCCAAACTCACTATCTCTTAATTCCAACCAAGGATGTCTAGTGATGATATTGTTCATTCCTCAAAATGGTACAAGCCCGATATACCTGTTCTGCGAGGATTAATCTTACCAATTGATGTGGGAAAGTGAGGGGCGATAGGCTCCAGGTATAATTGGCGCGTTGCAACAATGAGGTATCGATGCCATAAGCGCCGCCGATAAAGAAAACTAACTGCCGGGTGCTTTCATTGGCTCTTGCCTGGATGAAGGTCGCCAGTGATGCTGAGCTGAGTGATTTTCCACGCTCATCCAGTGCAACGAGGTAATCGTCTTTACCAAGCATTTCCAAAATCAATTGCCCTTCTTTTTTCTTTAAATCATTTTCACTGAGGAGTCCTGCGTTTTTTGGAGGGGGGATGATTGTCCAGTCTACTTTAAAATATTTGCTGATGCGCTTTGTGAAGTCTTCTACGCCAGGTTTAATATATGGCTCGTGATTTTTACCAACGCTCCAGAAAGAAATTTTCATAAAAAAAATGTGGAGATGTGAAAATATGAAAATGGAAATCGAAAATTGACGATCAGACTTCCATTTTCACATTTCCACATTATCATATTTCCACATTCTCTTATTTAATCTCGTAATCTTTTTTGAACGACATCAAAGTGGACCTATATAGTGGAACGTCCGGTGCCAGGGTAGCTGCTTTTGTATAATACTGGTATGCTTCCGAAAGGTAATGTGCATCTTCCAGCAGAAACGCGATGCGGTACGCTTCTTCCGCTGCATTCTCAAAAGTTCCGGTAGATGCCTTCAGTGCATTCAGGGTTTGTGCATATGCATCTTTCGACACATAGTTCAGCACTTTCAATTCAGGGTTTTCTTCACCTTTTACTGCGGCTGTCCAATAATATGTATTACCGGGTTTGATTTTAGCAGCAAACACGGCAATAGGTATTTTTAACTTCGTAACTGTTGTTTTGAATGATGCATTTTCCGGGGTGGCAGTGTTGAACAAGAAGAAATCAAATTCTTTTGCATCAGCATACGATTTCCAGGAGAGTGGAAAATCGCCACCGGAATAGTTCACAGTATCAAGCCGCGGATCGATCCAGATATTATTGATAGAGCGGCTAACAGCTCCCACCGTGTTCATGAATTTTTTGCGATCACTGCCTGGCGAGCCACTCGATTTGGTCATTTGTGCCCATACATATTTTACATAGTTAGCACTCACTGAGCTTGTAGATACCTGGCATGAATCGCCAAACTGGCTCATTTGATAAGTGCCGGGTTTGCGCAAGGTAAACATGGCATTTTGGTTACAGATCAGGGTAACTGTCCCACCATTGGCCACTTTTACAGTAGATGCGTTGTTGAGTAAGCGGCCGATTTTCGCTTTGCTTTCAGCCTTGTTTTCTACTACGGATACATTTCCCTTGAAACTGTATACCATGAAGCTGTTTTCCTGCGAAAACGCTATCACTGTAGCTAAAGCAAGGATCAAAAGGGAAGAGAACTTTTTCATGTGTTCGTTTTTAATTCTTCTAATGGTGTTTTTGATGAAAAACCGTTTTATAATGATATTTTTTGTGCAACCATACCGCAAACGCTTCGTAAAAATAAATGACGTCCACGGCCATGACAATTACGATCAGCGACATTTTCATATCCAGCTTAATGTTGTACCGGTCGAACATAATCACCCCGAGATATGCGAATATAAAAGCTGACGCAAGCTGTGCGATCTTTGCTACTAAGTGGAACCAGATATGATTTTCAAGATAGTACCGGATGAAGAAAGACATGTGCAGCCAGCAAATGAGGATGGCCACCAGCCAATTTACCCACGAAGGTAACTTTTTTATATAGTTATTGTCCAGCACCATTGAAATAATATTCGCATGTACCACTATCCCGTTCATATCTGGGATCGACTTTCCGAAAAACCGTTCATTCATTGGTGTAAACTTCTTATCCTCAATATCATCGGGATTTTCATTTACATATCCCAGTAAGACGATTTTATCCCTTATTAATGAGTCTTCAACTCCACCTTGCAACAATTGTTCGTAATCGCGTACTACGAAATACTTGTTCGTTCGCCGGGCATAATTAATGAGCATTTTTCCATCACCTTTTTTCATAAGGCGCTTATAACTTGTAGAATCATACATGCCTACAATCACAGTCGAGAAAAAAGGATATTCTTTATCGGCGTGGTCTTTAATTACAGGATAAAATGTTCGGAACGATGCAAGATTATCGATGAAGAAATTTACATTTCCATATTGGGATGCACTTTTGAAATAATTGCCCGTAAGCGTTAAGGTGTCGCCTTTGTCACCGTGGGGTACCAGTTTCACTGCTACTACAAGATTGGTATTCCTGGCAAATGATGCGTTGAGCAAAGAGTCCTGGTAAGGATCGCCGGGACCTTCAAAATATGCGTCCAGTCCCATTACTTTCGGTTTCATCGAACCCAGCTTATCGATAATCATCGATAGCACCTCCCTGTCTGCATGGCCTATGTTTACAATTACGATATTGCTATCAACCGCAATATTTTCGTTTTTGTGTAATTCTGCGTAGGTAACGTCGTTAAAATCAAAATCTTTCAGGGCAAGTTTTAGCGGGTTTAAAATGTAAAAATTGATGGGGATCGAGCCAAGCACTACAATAAAAAGAAACACCCACAGGGTGGCAAATATCGTATCCCGCTCATACAGGTATTTGGTAAAATGGCGGTGGTAGCCCAGGACTTTCTTGCCAATTCGTTTGTGAATTGCTTTTTCTTTCATGCAGTATTTAGTTTCGGTCGGTTCGCTACCAGTACACCCAGTTTAAGTGGTTGCAACATATTTACTTCCGGAATCATCATTATATTCGCCATGATCTTCCAACAAATCCTCTAATACACGGTAAATCTGTAAATTAGTAGGTCGAATTTATGCGAAATTCCAGT
>CBFGYO010000151.1:0-9322 GCA_965652975.1 uncultured Chitinophagaceae bacterium
AAACACGTAAACCAGATCCAAAAGCTCCGTTTGCTGCACTTGCTTTTAAGATCATGACCGATCCTTTCGTTGGTCGCCTTGCATTCTTCCGCTGTTATTCCGGGCACCTCGATGCAGGTTCCTATGTGTTAAACGTAAGAAGTGGTAAGAAGGAGCGTATCAGCCGTATCATGAAAATGTTTGCCAACAAGCAAAACCCGATCGACTTCATCGAAGCTGGTGATATCGGTGCTGCCGTTGGTTTTAAAGAAATCAAAACAGGTGATACACTTTGCGACGAAAACCACCCGATTGCATTGGAGAATATGTTTATTCCAGAACCTGTTATCGCCATCGCGGTTGAGCCAAAAACTCAGGCCGATGTAGATAAAATGGGAATGGCTATTGCCAAGCTGGTAGAAGAGGATCCGACTCTTCGCGTGAATACGGATGAAGATACCGGTCAAACGATTCTTCGTGGTATGGGTGAATTGCACCTGGAGATAATCATCGATCGTATGCGTCGCGAATTTAAAGTTGAAGTAAACCAGGGTGCACCCCAGGTTGCCTATAAAGAAGCATTTAATACAACTATCGAGCATCGCGAAACTCTGAAAAAGCAAACCGGTGGTCGTGGTAAGTTTGCCGATATCCAATTCAGCCTGGGACCTGTAGATGCTGAATGGAAAGCAGAAAATCCCGACAAGCATTACCAATTTGTAAATGACCTATTCGGTGGATCTATTCCCCGTGAGTTTGTGCCCGCGATCCAAAAAGGATTTGAGCAGTCTATGACATCTGGCGTATTGGCCAACTATCCAGTGGACAATATGAAGATCCGTGTATTCGACGGAAGCTTCCACGCGGTAGACTCCGATGCCATGTCGTTTGAACTTTGCGCCAAGCAGGGTTTCCGTGAAGCGGCACGTAAGGCTAAACCTGTGTTGCTCGAACCGATTATGAAAGTGGAAGTGATCACACCAGCCCAATATATGGGTGACGTAACGGGCGACCTAAACCGCCGTCGCGGTATGATGGAAGGTATGGACACACGTGCTGGTGCAGAAGTGATCAAGGCTAAAGTGCCACTGAGCGAAATGTTTGGCTATGTAACGCAGCTTCGTTCTTTGTCATCCGGCCGCGCGTCTTCGACGATGGAGTTTTCGCATTATTCTCCGGCTCCAAATAATATCGCAGAGGAAGTAATAGCGAAAGTGAAGGGTAAAGTGAATGCATAATCCCTTTTAATCGATAAAAAATGGCCCGTTTCGAGAGAAACGGGCTTTTTTTGTGTCATAAGTACAATATACTTAACCGAAATCAAATCGAATTCGCATTTATGGCATTGATTTTGTGAACATTGGACGCGGAAATCATCCGTTTTTAGGATCCCGATAAGGGCTGCAAAGCCTGTTATGAAAAACATTTATTATAAGGTTAAGGACTCATTCCTGGGTCCTTTTCTTATTTTATTACCCCTCCACAAGCTATAGGACTTTTACGTTTTTGTGTTCTTGGCACTAATCTTGGGCATTGAGGCTGAATCCATAAAAAATAAGTACTCATGCAAATCAAATTCGTAAAAACACTAGCACTCTCTCTTCTCGTTACCCTATTTATTATTGGATGTACAAGGGAAGACAAAAACACGTCAGGAAATAAAGCTCGTTTACAGGTAGCTCTAACCGATGATCCCGGCGATTATGAGGCCGTATTTATCGATGTTGAAGACATTAAGATTAATTATTCCGATGATCCAAATGATGGATGGTTAAGCCTGGCCGATGTAAATAGAGGTGAATACGACCTTTTGAAACTTGTTAATGACGACGATACCATCCTGGCCGATGCAGAAGTAGGCCCAGGTACTATTAGCCAGATTCGTTTGGTATTGGGCGAAGATAATTTCGTACAGATCGATGGGCAGAAAATTAAACTGGAAACACCCAGTGCACAGCAATCCGGTCTGAAACTGAATATTCACCAGGCAGTAGAGCCAGGTTTGATGTATAAACTATTAATGGATTTTGATGTTGCCAAGTCAATCGTAAAAACAGGCAGTGGAAAATATATGCTCAAACCAGTAATTCGCACGGTAATGGAAGCAGCAGGTGGTACAATTAAAGGAAATGTAAAACCATTTTCATTTCCTACAGCAGTACTCGTATTCAAAGGACCAAACGATACTGTAGCAAGCACTTATTCCGCTACGGATAATGGTGGATATATGGTGAGAGGTTTGGGAGCCGGAACGTATTCATTGCATTTCCTGCCAACCGATATTACTTTCCAGGATACAGTGATCACTGGGATAAATGTTACAACAGGTGCTATAACTATTGTTGATACCACCAGGTTGCAGCAGTAAAAAAATAATAACTCCTCTGAAACAAAACGGCCATTCTGTGAAAGCAGGGTGGCTTTTTTTTAAGATAAAAGATAAAAGTTAAAAGATAAAAGTGATGTCAGGTCGGAGTCTTCACGTAAAGGCCGTAGAGAACGCTAAAAAGCGCAAAGAACGCAAAAGTTTTTTTAAGATTACTGTTAAGGATGATGGCCTCAGAAAAATGGCGTTAAGAAAATTACTGTGTAAGGCGATACCGCCGCAGGCGGTGAAAGGCAGGCGGCAAGCGGTTAGAGTCATGTAAGATTTCACTGTACGAAGCGAGTGCCTGCGTTTCGACTTACGCAGTAATATTTAGCCATTTTCCTGGAGACTTGATTTTTTTGCCTGCCTGCCGAAGGCAGGTTACTTTTTTGCATCAAGGCAAATAAGTAAACAGTGTGTACCTATATAACGAACCTTAATTATCCACTTTTTTCAAAGGATCGCGGAAAACATATAGCAATCCAAATGCCGATGTAAAAACAGTGATTAGATAAAAGATAATACTAATGAGCACTGAATTTTCCTGCATCAATCCAAAATAACGCGAGCCCTCGAGAAAAACAATTTCCCTCGCGCCCAGACCACCTATAGTTAATGGTAATACAGCTACTACCGAAGACACAAGAAAAATAAATATATACTCCGTTGTATGAGCCGGAATATGCAATGCCCCCATGATGAGGTATGCACAAACCACCTGGCAGGCCTGCACCGCTATTCCTAATAGCAGCGTTGAAAAAAAACTGTGAACAAAGTCACTAAAAAGTTTTCTTACCAAAAAAAAATAGGATCAGCACAGCCGTAACTGCGCCTGTCAGTAATAAAACAATCAGCCATCTGTCTTTCAAAACAATTGTTCCATATACTGCGAGAAGTAGTCCTAATCCCAACAATCCGCTAATGCGATCGAGCAATACCGCCGACGTTGTTTTTTTATAGGATAGCTTATAGTTTCTTGAAAGGAGAACCACTTTATAAGCATCCCCGCTAATTGCCCCTGGTAAAAAAAGGTTATAAAACATGCCTAGCCAGTATAGCTTCAGATTTTGTAAGGGATTAAGGTGTATGCCAATATTTGAAAAATATAATTGCAGGCGGATGGCAGATATCCATTTTGAAATAATAAATGCCAGTAATGCCAACAACAGGTAAACAGCATTGGCATTTTGCAATGCATGGCTTGCTTTTGAAAAATCTATTTTCTTTGAAACATACCATAAGCAAACCAGGGTAACTGCAATCTTGAGTAACAGCTTCAGATACTTGATAATTCTCGACTCTCCTTTCGGTAATTCTTCCATTATTCTTAAATTGTCGCAAGTAAATCCAAATTCATGATAAAAAGAAGCCTGGCCATTTTCGTATCCGTTCTATTTACCACATTTCTTGCTGCCCAGGACAAGCCACTCTTTGCCGGCATGAAGATCAGCAAAAGCACGAAGATTAAGAAAGCTGTTTACAGGTTAGACGCGCCCGCAGATGCACAGGCCGCGGCAATCATCATTCAAGGGAATAATATCATCATCGATTTCAAAAATGCAGAATTAAAAGGGAGTAGCCTTGCAAAATCTCCAGATCAATTTGCAGGGACGGGCATAATAATACAGAATGCAAAATCGGTTACTATCAGAAATCTCAAAATAAGCGGGTACAAAGTTGCATTGCTGGCAAAAAATATAGAAAAATTGCAATTGGAAAATTGTGATTTCAGCTATAATTATCGTCCGCGCCTTAATAGTACGGCCGAAAAAGAAGATGTTTCAGACTGGATGAGCTATCATCATAACGAGGAGGATGAATGGCTTCGCTATGGCGCTGCCATATACCTGCGTAATTGTAATAACACCGTCATCAAACATTGTAAGGTCACTGGTGGACAAAATGCGTTGATGATGACATCATGCAATTATGCCCAGATCTTTAATAATGACTTTTCATTCAATTCGGGCATCGGCATTGGCCTGTACCGCAGCGGCAACAACCGCATTTGGAATAACCGTCTCAACTTTAATGTGCGAGGTTATAGTCATGGTATTTACAGCCGCGGGCAGGATAGTGCTGGCATCCTTGTATATGAACAGAGTAATGAAAATATTTTTTATAAAAACTCAGTTACCCATTGTGGCGACGGATTTTTTCTTTGGGCCGGGCAAACAACAATGGATACCGGGAAGGGTGGTTGTAATGATAATGTGATTGTCGAAAATGATTTTTCATATGCTCCTACGAATGGTATCGAAGTTACCTTTAGTCGCAACCGGATAAAAGGAAACCGTTTATTCGGTTGCGACCATGGCATTTGGGGTGGATACAGTTATGATACGCGGATCGATGACAACCGGTTTCGTGACAACCGGATTGCCATCGCCATTGAGCACGGGCAAAGAATAAGTATCATAAGAAATCTCTTTGCAAGAGATAAGGAGTCGATCCGGTTGTGGGCGCGTGAATTGCAACCTGATGATTGGGGCTATGCAAAATACCGTGATACTAGAAGTGTTGGACATAACATTGCTTTAAATAGTTTCAACCAAAACCGAACGGCCATCAATGTGAGTCGCACTGACAGTCTCACCATTTGGAACAATAGTTATTCAGATGTTGGAGATACGTTGAAATTTGATCAATACCTAACGGTGCTCGACACCCTGGGGTCTCACCTTCCGGAATCGTCATTGATATTACCGGTAGCTATTGGATATGATCCATTCAAAGGCAATGCGCAGATTACAGGGCGAAAACAAATAAGGGTCACCGAATGGGGGCCGTATGATTTCAGATCGCCGATCATCTGGCATAGAAATACTAAAGATACTACCGGGCTCATGGAGTTTGATCTGCTCGGTCCCAAAGGAAAATGGATAGTGAAAAATGCCAGGGGTGTAAAAAATATTTCAGCAAAACAGGGTGTTTTCCCCGCTACAATCACCGCGCAAAGAACCGATTCATTGAGGACGGATGTCCTGATCGAACTTGAATACAGGGGAGAAGCGGCTACCACAACTTTCGGTGAACCAATTAAGGCTAATACACCTCACCGTTTTTATTTTAAAAAATTCTTTCAGCCACTCGATTGGGAGGTACTCTTTTTTTCAATGGATACTGCATTTCATAATCCACTTCGCGAGCCCGGTTTATTTTCACCTCTTGCAAAGATGGCACCGGTAAAAACAGATAGCGTGAAGCAACTCGACTATGCATGGTGGAGTGGGCTGAAAGTGGAAAAGGATACTTATAAGCAATTCATCACAATTGCTACTGCTATTACTAATGTAGCTCCTGGTGAATATGAACTTTCCGTAACATGGGACGATGCGGTGAGGATTTATCTCGACGAGCAATTGGTTCTGGACGAATGGAATCCTTCAAAATATACGTTTGATCAATCACCTAATAAAAGGGTACCCATAAAAATCACAGGGCGACAAACGCTGCGCGTGGAACACCTCGAGCTCGGTGGATTTGCTACACTTAATGTGAAATTCTTAAAGAAATAGTTTTCAAAAAAATGCCAATTCAATTTCTCTTAACAGTGCTTGCTTATTTGTCATGATAAATTGAAGACAAATCAAAGCATATGAAAATAGTTTTACTCCTTGTTCCCATTTTTTTCGCGTCCTGTTCAAGTTACCAGTACATAAAAATTTCTTCAGAAAATGCAAGGCTAAACGATGCCGATGAATTTGTAGTGGAAAATGATACGATAAAAATTATTTACAATTTCAACGGCGACAATGAGGGAAGGTTCCATATTTCGGTGTTTAATAAATCAGCAAGCGGGTTGCAGCTTGACCTTTCACGCTCGGCGCTGGTAGTGGGTGACCTGGCCATCACTTTTCTCAATACGCAGGTGCCTATTCACGGTGAGGTGAATGGTTCAATTAGTCCTGTTCAGACAAGATGGTTAAATGCCTCACTCGAAGCAACAGCCACCGTGCAACCCGGTCTGCAGTTTGTGCCTCCCCAAAGCAAAATTGTGCATGCAGGTCCTTCGCTAATGAAAAGTGATCCCCTGGTGGTGGAGTTGAAAAACCAGGAGCTTATGATGGTGCAAAACGGGGCGACCCATAAAAAGGGTTGGTTGAAGCTGCCGTATGCCGTGCCCTTTAGAATTTATTTGAGTTTTTTACCCCAGGTAGTCGGCCAGGACAGTTATGTGGTGGACCAAAGCTTTATTATTTCGGAAAAGTATCGGTCTGCCTCACCCTTAAAAGAGAGCGCGGGGGGAAATATTAATTATCTAAAACAGCATGACCACGGAAAAAGCTGGGCGTTAACGGGTGGGGTCCTGTTATTAATAATAATTGGAGCTACTGCGGGATGAATCTATATCAATGATTTTCAAACTAGTACCAGCCGGGTAAGCACCAGGAAGACACGGGTAGTAGTATTTGCGTTAAGTTTGTTCACAGCTACAAAATTCTTTCCCAAGTATTTGGATGATATAGCCTGCGACCATACCTTTGCACTCCCAAAAGAAAATTGGGATTTTACACATGTCTCAGCGAATCAGAATCAAATTACAGTCTTACGATCACAACCTGGTAGATAAATCTGCGGAAAAGATCGTAAAAACAGTTCGCAGCACCGGTGCTGTGGTAACGGGTCCAATTCCCCTGCCTACACGCAAGAAGATCTTTACGGTATTGCGCTCACCCCACGTGAATAAGAAGAGTCGTGAGCAGTTCCAGTTAGCTACGCATAAGCGTCTGCTGGATATTTACACTTCTTCTTCACGTACAGTAGATGCGTTGAGTAAACTGGATCTGCCCAGCGGTGTAGAAGTAGAGATTAAAGCGTAAAAGTTGATATTATATATGAACACCTATTGGTGTTCATTTTAGTTCTTATAAATTAATTCATTGCTATCTCTCAAAGTTGTTTCGTGCAAGCGGAACGCAGAAAAGAGCTCTGGCGTATTAACATAAAACAAGCCATTCAGGGTTTGTTTACTGTCGGTACTTCTGTCACCCACCATAGCATTAGCGAAGGCGGGCATCTACCATGAGATGACGGACTTCAGTTGCGATCACAAGGATCGCCACCACTGAAGCTTCGGCGACTAAAAGAAAAGGTCGGCAGCAAACGGGGATTGAAGCCTCCCGATACTTATCGGGATGTACAAGGTTGTCCCAATAATCCTGCAGGCTACAAACAGTACAAACATGAAAGGTATTATTGGCAAAAAGATTGGGATGACCAGCATCTTCGATCCCTCAGGCAAACAAACCGCCTGCACGATCATTGAGGCAGGTCCCTGCGTAGTTACTCAGGTAAAGACTAAAGAGTCGGATGGCTACAATGCCCTCCAGCTTTCTTTCGGCGATAAAAAAGAAAAGCACGCTACAAAAGCCGAAACAAATCACTTCGCAAAAGCTTCTACAGCTCCCAAAAAATTCTCCAAAGAATTCCGCGATTTCGCAATTGAAAAAAATATTGGTGAAACCATTACTGTCGACATTTTCGCCGAAGGCGATAAAGTTGAAGTAGTTGGTACTACAAAAGGTAAAGGTTTCCAGGGTGTCGTTAAGCGTCACGGATTCCATGGTGTAGGCCAGCAATCACACGGTCAGCACGACCGTCAGCGCGCCCCGGGTTCACTCGGTAACTCTTCAGACGCCAGCCGCGTAATGAAAGGGATGAAAATGGCAGGCCGTACCGGTACTGATCGTGTAAAATTAAAAGGACTGAAAGTTGTAAAGGTCTTCGCTGATAAAAATTACATTCTTGTCAGTGGATCTGTACCCGGTCATAACGGTTCAATTGTTTTAATCCAGAAGTAACGAGGTAAACCTGCGGGTAACTCACAAAACAAAAGAAAATGCAAGTTGAAGTTTTAAATACAAAAGGAAAGAAAACAGGAAGGACAGTGGAACTGCCCGAAGAGATCTTCGGTGCCGAGCCTAACAACCACGTTATCTACCTGGCAGTAAAGCAATACCTCGCGGCACAGCGCCAGGGTACGCATAAAGTGAAAACCCGTGCTGAAGTGCAAGGTGCCAGCCGCAAACTGCACCGCCAGAAAGGAACGGGTGGTAGCCGTAAGGGTAATATCCGCAACCCATTATACAAGGGTGGTGGTACCATCTTCGGACCTAAGCCGCACAGCTATGATATCAAACTGAACCGTAAAGTAAAAGACCTGGCAAAGATTTCTGCGCTTTCTTATAAAGCAAAAGACAATGCCATTGTAATTGTTGAAGATATCAACCTGGATACACCAAAGACTAAAGCATTCATGGATATCCTGGGTAGCCTGAAAGTAGCTGATAAAAAAGCGATGTTCATACTTCCAGAATGTAATGACAATGTTCAGCTATCAATCCGCAACGTGCCTTCGGTACTCGGAGTATTGCTGAGCGATATCAATACCTACGACATCGTTAACTCTGAAGTTTTAGTATTAACTGAAAGCGCTGCAAAGATTTTTGCAGAAGATGAAAAAGCAGAGGCTTAGTTCTTATAAATAATTGGAAGCAGGTAATGAAGTGATTCAGTTCGTGTTTCCAGATTTTCAAATTTTCAAATTATAGAAAGATGAAACTTTCTGAAGTATTGATAAAACCCATTTTGACGGAAAAAGCAAATGCACAGCAGGATACCCTGCGTCGCTATGCATTCAAAGTGGCAAAGAAGGCCAATAAACTGGAAATCAAAAAAGCGATCGAAAGTTTTTATGGCGTAACTGTTACCAACGTGAATACAGCGGTACAACCAGGTAAGAATAAAAGCAGGTTTACAAAAGCCGGCGTTATTTCGGGCCGCAAGCAAGGTTATAAGAAAGCTTTTGTAACTGTTGCTGATGGTGAAAAGATTGACCTGTATTCAAGTATTTAATTCCTCCGGGAATAACGAATGGCTTCAACAGCCGCAAATGTTGAACTAAAAAAGAAATTGAAAAATGGCACTAAGAAAATTTAAACCTATTACAGCCGGTACACGTTGGAGAATCGG
>CBFGYO010000152.1:0-9307 GCA_965652975.1 uncultured Chitinophagaceae bacterium
TTTGTACTGACTGACCTTCTGATACCATTTGCTTGTCGAGATGCGCGTAGTAAAGCGTAATATTTTTTCCACTCACTCTCTGCCAAACAACTTTACCACCCAGACCGCCTTCGTGCACGCCCGTAACATATCCATCCGCAGATGCAATCACCGGCGTACGCTTGGGTGCAAAGATGTCGATGCCTTCATGACTTCTTTTGCCGCCATCGCGAGATGCACCCCAGAAACTTCCTGTCTTCGCTTTATTGCCGGCAACAGGAAATGCAAGTGATGCTCCCGACGAAATATTCAATTCATACTTTGCATGGTAACCAATTTCGGGTTGCACACGCAGGATGTATTCTCCTTTATCTTCTACATCAAATACAAAAGTGGAATCACCAGGTGCTGCTGAATACAAAGGATTATCTGAAAGACTTCCTTTCCGAAACAGGTCGATATACATCACCTGCCCGGTCGTTATCTTTTTATCAAGATCAAATGAAATGCGTTCGCCCGCTTTTGCAGAAAATTCGAGACTTAATGCGCGCGGTTTGCCAGGCTGGAAATAACCCTGCTGGCGGTAAGGGAGTTCAATTTCAACGGGATATTCGAGCGACTGCTTACCCGCGGCGAGCCAGGCACGACCCTCGGGGGTTTCTTCGTGCTTGTCCGCATACTTTTCATGTGGCGTTTTTTTGCTGAAAAACTTGCCCGCAGATGAACCGCAGGCAGCTAGTACAACAGTGGCAATCAAGAGGATAGTGAAAATTCTTTGCATAGGGCGACGAGGATGCAAAAACGGAGCCTGAAAAAGTGAAGAAAATTCAAAAGGTTTCCGAGCGACGGGACGCAAAGAGCGCGGAGAAGCGCAAAGTGCGCAAAGATTATTAAGCTTAGCGTCCTCCGCGCTTCATTGCGCCCTTTGCGTCCTAAATGCCCTCGAAAAAAGTCGCTTTCACCCTCTTTTCAACTGAAAAAGGGTTTCATCTTTGCAGTTCATTATTCTTTTAACATTTAAAAAGTACATCATGGAAAAAAAGGAATACAGCATCGACATCCATGCCCCCCGCGAGAAGGTATGGGACGTTCTTTTCAGCGATCGTACCTACGAAAAATGGACCTCCGTTTTCAGCGAAGGTTCTACCGTTAAAACCGATAATTGGAAAAAAGGCAGCAAGGTACAGTTCCTCGATGGCAAGGGCTCGGGCATGATAGCCAAGATTGCGGACAATGTACCCAATGAATATATGTCTATCGAGCACCTCGGTATGGTGAAAGATGGAAAAGAAGATTATGATAGCCCGGAAATAAAATCATGGGCGGGAGCAAAGGAAAATTATACGCTCAGGTCGAGTAATGGAGATACCAGGCTGGTAGTAGATATAGAACTGGCAGATGAATGGAAAGATTATATGAATAAGACGTGGCCTAAGGCACTTGAAAAAGTGAAAGAGTTAGCTGAAAACTAGAGATTAGGACGCAAAGCACACGAAGAAGCGCGGAGCACGCTAAGATTTTTTCTTTGCGCACTTTGCGCTTCTTTGCGTTCTTTGCGTCCCAAACTTTTCAACCAAGAAACATTACCTTCATCCACATGAAAAAGTTTTGCATTTTCCTTTCACTAATCATCATATCCAATTCGCTAATGGCCCAGTCGAAAGCAACCCTCAATCATATCGCCCTATATGTAAAAGATCTGAAGATCAGCACTGCCTTCTATCAAAATATTATTGGTCTCGACACCATTCCCGAACCTTTCCACGACGGCAAACATACCTGGTTCAGCATCGGACCTAAATCACATCTACATCTTATAGAAGGGGCCGTTCAAAATCTTGCCCATCCGAAAAACAGTCACCTGTGTTTTACGGTATCGTCCGTTGAAACATTTATTGCTAACAACAAAAAATTCAACCTGGCATACGAAGACTGGGCGGGTCAGCCATTTACTGTTACTAAACGTGTGGATGGGGTTAAACAGATCTACTTCAAGGATCCTGACGGGTATTGGATTGAAATTAACGACGCTCGCGAGTAGGTTTCTCATCCGAAGAATTTCTCGCGGCGCTCGCGGCGAAATCGCTGCGCACGCCGCGAGAAACCTTGGGCCTGTTATCCTTAACGCCCTCGTAAGAAATCACCTTATCTTTGCCCCCATGAAATTTTACAACCTCCTCATAAAATACCGTCTCTGGATTGGCATCGTGCTGTTGGCTTTGGGCGGTTATGTGCATTATGCAGCAAGCTTTTGGCCCGCATTCCCCCTATACCTCATCGGCCTGATCCTGGTACTGGGACACTTCTTCTTCGGTCCGCTCCGCCTGATACAGGAATACATGGAAAGTGGTGATATGGATGGGGCCGAAAAGGTGCTTAACTCTATCAAATACCCCAACCTGCTATACAAACCTATTCGCTCTGTCTATTTCACGCTGCGTGGCAATATCGCCATGATGAAACAGGACTTTGACGGTGCAGAAAAGATGATGAAAAAGGGACTCGACCTGGGCATGCCCATGAAAGAGGCTGAAGGTGCCAGCATGTTGCAGATGGGAATGATCTTTTTGCAAAAGAACGATATGAAACAGGCGGAAAGTTATATCCGCCAGGCACTCCGCAAGGGTTTGCCGGATAAAGAGAATGAATCGGCTGCTTATCTCCAAATGTGCAGCATCATGATGAATAAACGCGAATTCCGGGCGGCTAAGGAATTCTTTAGGAAAGCAAAAGCGTTGAAGCCAACGACTCCGCAAATTGTAGATCAGATCAAACAGATTGAGAAATACATTACACGAATCCCTGGGTAGTTTCGTATGATATTTTGGTGATATTCCTGACTTCTAAATTTCGAAAGAGATGGAGGGAGAGAGATTGATGGAGTTAGTACGGCCACAGAGCTCACGGTGTAGCACAGAGAACCGCGGAGAATCTCTGTGTAACTCTGAGCTTCACTGTGAGCTCTGTGGCCGTACTAACTCCAACCTTCTCCTCTCCTCCACCTCCACCTATCTCCTCTCCCTCTATTTCCGTACATGAATTCTTAAACTCAACCTATAATCTCAACATCACTATTCAATAAACAATTAGAATTACTAACTTCCGTATTATGAAAAAACTAGTATTTGCATTTATACTTTTCCAGGCACTAAATAGTTTTTCGCAAGCACCTGAAATTGCCTTGATACCGGAGCCGGTTTCTATCTCAAAAGGTAATGGCAGTTTTACCCTTCCTGAATCTATCATCATTAGCGTTGATAAAAATGATGCGACAAGGAAAGTGGCCGAACAATTAAGCAAACAGCTTACAATTGCCACAGGTAAAAAAGTATCAATTGAGCAGGCTGGAAGTAACAATGCCACGATCAATATGGCTATTGCAAGCAACGCATCCACTAATACAGAAGGTTATCGCTTACAGGTTAGTCCAGAAGGAATCACCCTATCAGCTCCCCAACCATCTGGTTTATTTTATGGAATACAAACCCTCTTTCAATTATTACCTGCGCCTTTTGTTTCCAAGTCTGTAGTACCATCAGCCACATGGAACATACCGGCCGTATCAATCGAAGATCATCCACGTTTCGGATGGCGGGGGTTGATGCTAGATGTAGCACGACATTTCTTTACCGTCGACCAGGTAAAATCCTTTATCGATGAAATGGTGAAGTATAAATTCAACATGCTTCATTTACACCTTACCGACGACCAGGGCTGGCGCATTGAAATAAAAAGTTTACCAAAACTCACCGAAGTGGGTGCATGGCGCGTGGAAAAAACCGGAACATTTGGAACCTTCTCTGCACCGCTCCCCGATGAACCGCGCAACTACGGCGGCTTCTATACCCACGACGATATTAAAGAACTGGTGCGTTATGCAAAAGATCGCTTCGTGGATATACTCCCAGAGATCGATGTTCCCGGTCACAGTATGGCAGCCATCGCAGCCTATCCTGAACTGGTATGTACACCCGGTACATATCGCGTGAACTCCGGCGAAAGATTTATGATATGGCCGCCCAAGGGACATTTTTATGGCACCATCGACAACTCTTTGTGCCCGGCCAATGAAAAAGTGTACACGTTTTTGGATAAAATATTTACTGAAGTAGCACAGTTATTTCCATTTCCCTATATACATATGGGCGGTGATGAAACGGCTCGCAACTTCTGGGAAAAATCAGATGTAATAAAAGCACTGATGCAAAAAGAAAAACTCAAGAACCTTGATGAGGTGCAAAGCTATTTTGTAAAGCGAGTGGAAAAGATCATTCGTTCCAAAGGAAAGAAAATGATCGGTTGGGACGAAATATTGCAGGGCGGCCTGGCACCCAATGCAGCAGTCATGAGCTGGCGCGGGTTGAAAGGAGGTATTGAAGCGGCTAAACAAGGTAGAGAAGTTGTAATGAGCCCGACAGATTTTGTTTACCTCGATTACATGCAGGGTGATGCGACACTAGAACCACCAGTATATGCATCTTTGCGTTTGCAAAAAACATATCAATTCGAGCCGGTACCCGAGGGTGTAAATGCATCATTAATCAAAGGCGGCCAGGGTAATTTGTGGACCGAACAGATTTATAATACGCGTCATATGCAATATATGATATGGCCACGTGCTTTTGCTGTGTCGGAAGTGTTATGGTCACCTAAGGAGAAAAAAAACTGGAATACGTTTGTGCTGAAAGTGGAACAGCATTTCAAGAGACTGGATGCGGCTGGCGTGAAATATTCTCCGGCGATATACGACCCGATTGTCAAAGCAACAAAGAAAGACACTGCAACTGTTGTAGTTGAGTTGAGTACAGAAGCTCCTGGTTTGAATATTCATTACAGTTTTGATAACTCTTTTCCTGATCAATATTATCCATTGTACACTGCGCCATTGACTGTGCCGAAGGATGCAGTTTCTATGAAGCTCATTACTTATCGTGATAATAAACCTATTGGGAGGATGATGGTTTTACCGGTGGCGGAGTTGAAGAAGCGCGCGGGGATTAAGTAAGAGTTCTTCATTAGCTTTTTTGGACGCAAAGAGCGCTAAGAAGCGCTAAGGGCGCTAAGCAATTAAAATCTTAGCGTTCTTTGCGCTTCTTAGCGCTCTTTGCGTCCAAAATCCGAATAAGTAAGCTTACCAAAGCCAGCCTGGAACTTCCACGTTCACTAAATTTGTAGATACTAAACCCGGGGTGCGCATATGTCATTGAACAGAGAAAAACTCGAAAAAAAATTCCTCGAAGAATATAGCCGGCTCAACGAGCAGCAACGTCGGGCAGTGGATACGATCGAAGGCCCCGTAATGGTTATCGCAGGACCGGGCACCGGCAAAACGCAGATACTTGCCAGCCGCATCGGCAAAATATTGCTTGAGCCGGATACTTCGCCCGACATTATACTCTGTCTCACCTACACCGACGCTGGTGTAGTGGCCATGCGTAAACGCCTGTTACAGTTTATTGGCGCTGATGCCTATAAAGTAAATATCTACACTTTTCACGCCTTTTGCCATGAGGTAATCCAGGAAAATCTTTCGCTGTTTGAAAAAATTTACCTCGATCCCATTTCCGACCTGGAAAAAATTGAGCTATTCAAAGAACTCATTGATACGTTTCCAAAAAATCACCCGTTGAAACGCTACCGTGGTGATGTGTATTATGAAGTAAACAACCTGCAATCCCTTTTTAGTACTATGAAACGGGAAGGCTGGACACCTTCTTTTATCACTTCCAAAATAGACGAATACCTGGCCAACCTTGGTACACGTGATGAATACATTTACAAAAAGAAATCGGGTGAGTTCAAGGCCGGCGATATTAAAAAAGGCAAGTTGGAGGATGAGCAGGAAAGAATGGCAAAGCTACGGGCGGCCGTAAATGAATTCGATCGCTTTCAACAACTGATGCGCCAGCGCAACCGCTACGACTTCGACGATATGATCAATTGGGTGATCAAAGCATTTGAAGAAAACAAAAACCTGCTGGCTGAATACCAGGAGCATTTTCAATACATACTGGTCGACGAATACCAGGATACCAGCGGTACACAAAATCGACTCGTTGAACTGCTTATCAGTTATTGGGACATACCGAATGTATTTGTTGTTGGTGATGACGACCAGAGTATCTATCGTTTCCAGGGAGCTAACGTGGAAAACATGATGCAGTTTGCCGACAATTACAAACAAGACCTGTTTACCGTAATTCTTACCAACAACTACCGGTCCACGCAACCCATTCTTGATGTATCCAAAATACTTATTGACCGTAACAATGAGCGTCTGGTAAAAAAACTTCCCGGATTAAGTAAGGAGCTTATTTCATCCAACAAGGCTATCAGCTCCATGACCAACCGCCCCGTCATTCGCGAATATGATACCCAGCGCGAAGAGATGACCGGCATTGCCCGGCAGGTGCAGCAGTTGGTTTTGCAGGGCATACCACCCGGCGCCATCGCCATCATTTACAAGGAAAATAAGTATGGCGAAGAGCTGGCACATTATTTTAAACTATTGCAAATACCAGTTTACAGCAAACGTCATCTCAACATACTTGAATTACCGCTTGCCAGGAAAATTCTATTAATGCTAAAGTATCTCGCAGCAGAGCATGATATCCCATATGGCGGTGATGAAATGCTATTCGAGATCCTTCACTTCGACTGGTTTGGTATACCTCCAATAGAAATTGCAAAACTTAGCGTTGAAACAGCAGACAAAAAATTTGGCAACAATAAAGCGGCCACTACGGGCAGGCAATTTTCCATGCGTCAGCTGCTGGCGGAAAAATCCGCCATGCCAGCGCGCGACCTGTTTACCGAAGTGATCCATCCATCGCTGAAAAATGCTTCGGTGATCATTGAAAAACTGGTGGCAGACGTTCCCAATATCACATTGCAACAGCTATTTGAAAATGTTATTCGTGCAGGCGGTGTACTCAGTGGCATTATGCAGGCACCTGACCGGCATTGGCAACTGCAGGTGCTAACAGCGCTGTTTGAATTTATCAAGGACGAAACACATCGCAAACCGTTGATGACGTTGCAGCAACTGGTGAGCCTGGTAGAAATGATGGAAAAAGAAAATGTCCGTTTGCCCCTGGTACAGGTAAGTGGCAATGACAAGGGTGTAAATCTTTTAACCGTACATGGATCCAAGGGACTTGAGTTTGAATACGTTTTGCTCGCAGGCTGCAACTCTTCCTTCTGGGAGAAAAAACGTAAACCGAGTAGCGGTTATAAATATCCCGATAACATTATTGCATCATCCTCCAACCATGAAAATACAAATGATGAAGAGCTGCGCCGGCTGTTTTACGTAGCGCTCACTCGGGCGCAGCAACACCTGTATATATCATACAGCAAATTTAGAAACGACGGTAAAGAACTGGAGCCATCCATGTTTATAGCCGAGATCCAGGAGCTCGATGCAGTACCGGTTGAAAAAATGATACTGGACGCCAGCGTGACAGCAGAATTTGCTTCACTTCATTTTGGCGATACCATAGTACCTGAAATAGAGCGTGCAGAGGAAGCTTTTATCGATCGCATACTGGAAAAATTTGTAATGAATGTAACCGCGCTGAACAACTACCTGAAGTGTCCGCTTGAATTTTACTTTAAAAATCTTATTCGCATCCCTTCACCTAAAAACGAGGCTACCGAATTTGGATCTGCAGTACACCACGCGCTGGAACAGCTATTTCGGAAAATGCAGGATGGTGGATTGGATAAGTTTCCATCAAAAGAAGAGTTCATTGCCGACTTTGAATGGTTCATGAACCGCCATCGTGAAAGCTTTACCAAAGAACAATTTGCACGAAGAATGGAATATGGCCAGGACGTGCTGTCAAATTATTATGAAAAGTATGCAGGCAATTTCAACAAGATCGTTGCCATTGAAAGAAATATCCGCAATGTACTGGTGAAGGATGTACCGCTGAAGGGCAAGCTGGATAAACTGGAGTTTGATGGTAAATCGGTAAATGTCGTAGACTATAAAACTGGTGATCCCGACAAAGCGATACCAAAACTAAAAAGACCTTCTGAAAAGGATCCGAATGGCGGTGACTACTGGAGGCAGGCGGTTTTTTATAAGATACTTGTAGATAATTACGAACAGAAAGGCTGGAAGGTGATCAGTACTGAATTTGATTTTATTGAACCAGATAAAAAGAAAAATTACCGTCGTGAAAAATTAGTGATCGATGCGGCGGATACAACTACTGTCACGCAACAAATAGTAGAAACCTGGCAGAAGATCCAGGAAAGGGATTTTTATACCGGGTGTGGTAAGGCGGATTGTCATTGGTGCGAATTTGTTAAAACAAATAATCTGACTATTGCGTTACATACAATTGAAGAGGAGGAGGAAGAAAGATAAAAACTAAAAGATAAAAGATAAAAGTGGTATTCAGTCGGAGTTTCCCCATGAATACCACTTTTATCTTTTATATGGGCCTCAAAGGGCAATTCCAACTACAGATTAATGGAATATTATGATTTTGAAAACGACAATCGCCCTAAGTTTGCATCCCATGAACACCCAACGCATCCTGCTTATCATAGCCGCTGCCTTGTTTTTAGGCATTAGTATTACTGGCGGTTCGGGGTGTGCCAATATTATCCCACCCGCAGGTGGCCCACGCGATTCGGTCGCTCCTATATTATTAAAAGCCAGTCCCCTGGATTCAACTCTTAACTTCCAGGGCACGCGCATCACTTTCACTTTTGATGAGTATGTTGAGCTGCAGAATGTGCAGCAGGAACTGCTGATCTCACCTACGCCAAAATATCCCCCGATAGTAGATTACCGGCTCAATACCGTAACCATCCGGATAAAAGACAGCATTGAAGCCAACACTACCTACACTTATGATTTTGGAAATGCTATCAAGGATATAAATGAAGGAAACGTTTATAAGAATTTCAAATACACCCTTTCTACCGGCCCATACCTCGACTCGCTGGAATTTCGCGGCAATGTAATACTCGCCGAAACTGGTAAAATAGATACCACACTGATCGTGATGTTGCACAGCGATCCTACAGATTCTGCCGTGGTATTAAGCAAACCCCGCTATGTAACCAAGCTGGACAATAAAGGAAATTTCGTTTTCAGAAACCTGCCGCCTCGTACTTATTATGTATATGCATTGAAAGACGACAATAATACCCGTCGCTATTTTGATGATAAAAATCTTTTTGCATTTGCTGATAGTGCTGTGCTTATATCACCATCCACACAAAGCGTAACGCTTTATGCTTATGCCAACCCTGCAGCACAAACAGCTAGCCCCCGGACTGCTGCGCCTGGTCAGCCAATTGGCCGGCC
>CBFGYO010000153.1:0-9251 GCA_965652975.1 uncultured Chitinophagaceae bacterium
CTCAGAATTTCTGCTGATGTTTCCAAAAATCATACATCTGTTTACCCGCCAGGCAGAGCACCATTATCAATATGGCGGTAGGTCCAAACCCATGGTACGAAAATGGCATATACTGTTTTTTATGGTACGGTAAATCCGAATTCGATAGTACTGTCTCACCTCTATCCGTCTCCGCTTTGCTACGGCGGGCAGGCATTAAATCAGACCAAAACCCCTTCTATTCGTTTAAACCCATCTGCAGGTTTAACATGTTCCCATAATATACTATAGACAGTATCTGCCAGCGGTATCGTTGCCTGTACGTCTTTATTTATATTATAAATACAACGCGCAGCGTGGTACCCCTCTGCTACCATGTTCATTTCCAATTGTGCTGACTTTACTGAATACCCTTTACCGATCATATTGCCAAAAGTGCGGTTTCGGCTATACAGGGAATAGCAGGTTACAAGCAGGTCGCCAAGGTATACAGAAGCTGCATAATTCGGGGATTTACGTGGATCCTCGCCCTCGTGGTCACCCACCGTAATATGTTCAGCGCCAAACTCCCTTAAAAAACCTGCCATTTCATCTGCAGCGTTGGCGATATATACGCTTAAAAAATTGTCGCCATAATCAAGTCCGTGTGCAATACCGGCACCCAGGGCATAAATATTTTTCAAAACAGCGGCATACTGTACCCCAAGAATATCATGATTTACTACGGTATTAATATAATCGGTCGCAAACTGTTGAGAAATTTTAGCCGCCATACTACTATCAGTACCCGAAATAGTGAGATAGGAAAGTTTTTCAGCCGCTACTTCTTCAGCATGGCAGGGACCGAGAATAGCGAAATAATCTTCAAGCTCTAAATTGAATTTTTGTTGCAGGTAATAGTTTAGCAGGATGTTTTTTTCCGGCAGCAATCCTTTGATAGCCGACACAACTTTCTTCTTTTTCCAATCATTTGCAGTCAGTGCACCAAGGCTCTCTTCTACATAAGCCGATGGCACTGCAATTACCAATACATCGGATGATTTGATGACGCTTCTTATGTCGGGCGACATAGTAAGTCGGGAGGTGTCGAAATTGGCAGAACTTAAATAGTGCGGATTGTGCCTTCGCTTTTTAATGTAATCGATCGTATCCGCATTTCTTATCCACCAATTGATGGCATGACCATTATCGGAGAGGATTTTTGCCAATGCCGTTGCCCAACTGCCGCTTCCTATTATACCGAATTGCATCTTCTATCTGGTTTACAAACTGCGGATTGCCATTATTAACTCGCCTGCAGTAACTATTTTTCGAATAACTTATCCCTGGGCACCACTTTTACTTTCGTACCATCCTTCAATGTTTTGCTGATCGCTGAATAGGGCCCGGTAATTACCTGGTCGCCGGCGTTCAGACCACTGAGTATTTCTATATTGTTGATGTCCTGGATACCCGACCTTACCACAACTTTCTTCACTGTTTGATCAGGTTGCAGTACAAATACTATTTCTTCCAGTTCATCACCCAGCGAAGGAGCATCTTCTGCGTTTTCATCTTCACCCTTACTTTCTTTATCTTCTTTTTTCTTATCCGCCATGCTCTTATCACTTCCTTTTACCCGTGCGTTCACGGCTGTAATGGGTACTGCGAGTGCATTATCTATTCGTCTTGTTTTAATGTCAGCACTTGCATTCATACCCGGACGGAAAGGAAATGTTTTGTCTGCAAGATCTTTATAAGATTCTTTATCCAGCCTTATCCGAACCTCATAATTGGTTACGTCGTTGGACGTGGCACCAACGCCGGCCAATCCACCGGTACTGCTCGCGATCTTCGTTACCACTCCTTTGAATTTTCTATTATTATAGGCATCCACTTCCACATCAGCCGAATCGCCTGTTTTAATTTTTACGATATCATTTTCTCCCACATCTACCCTTACTTCCAGTACGGACATATTTGCAAGCGTCATCATCTCGGTACCCACATTGAAACTATTACCCGCAACACTTTCACCTTTTTTAATTTTCAACGAGGAGATCACACCATCCATGGGTGCAATGATAGTAGTCCGGCTCAGATCTTTATTGGCTCTTGTTAAACCCGTTTGCGAACTCTGTACGCCTGCCTGCAAACTTCTGATGTTCTGTTTCGCAGCATTATAATTGGATTGTGCGGAGCGATAGGTTACTTCATACTGTTCAAACTCAGCCTTGGATATAACTTTTTGATCGTACAGTGTTTTGTTGCGGTCGAGCGCCTGTTTGGCCTGTTCCATATTTGCCTCCAACGCATCCAGTGCAGCTTTGCTGTTTTCTACAGTGGCCGACGACTGGTTTACTCTCGAAGCGGCTTCATCGCGCTGTAGCGCATAAATATCAGCATATATTCTTGCAAGCACCTGTCCTCTCCTTACACTATCACCTTCTTCTACATTCAATTCTGTAACCTGGCCGGATATATCAGGACTGATCTTTACTTCTACTTCGGGATAAATTTTACCACTTGCATTTACTGATTCCACAATGGTTCTCTTCACCGCTTTTTCAACGGCCACTTTCTCGGTTGTATCACCGCTGCCGCCCATGGCTTTGGCAATCAAAAACAAGCCGGCAATGATGGCAACGATAATCAAAAACCATTTTAATTTCTTATTCATCTGATAGTGATTTATCTGTGTTGGTAGCTGTAAGCAAATATTTTTTTGTTTACAATTTTATACCCTGTCCTTTATAAAATTCCAAAAGCTTCATTTTAAAAACATAATCGTACTGGGTATAAAGCAGGTCGATTTTTGCACGCTGCAGGTTATTCTGACTTGTCAGCAATTCCAGCGTCGACAATAAAGCCACCTCGTAACGCTTTTGAGCATAGTCATATGCTTTCTGCGAAGTTTCAACAGCTTTCTTATTGGCCGAAAACTTTTGCAATGCAGCCATTGCATCATTATATGCCTGGTAAATATCCTGCTTCAGGGTCATGGTATCCTGCTCGTTGGTCAATGCCATCTGTTGAACCTGCAATTTGGAACGATCCCAGTTGGTACGGGCCACACGTCCATTGAAAATGGGAATGCTCAGGCCTATCCCGATATTTTGCGCAAAGTTATTCGATAGTTGGCGGCCTATTGGAACCAGCCGTTCGCCTGTTTGTATAAATGAAGGAGCCTGCACGAAATAATCAGCGCCGCCGACATTTACAAAGGCATTCGTAGGCGATATTGCCACCGATCCCTCCGGTACTTTGGTGTTCACATAATTGGAACCGAGTCCGCCAAATGCTGATATAGTTGGATAAAGTGTAGCCTTCATTGCTGCCACATTTTTTTCTGCTGCCATTAGCCGCAACTGGTTTACCTTCTGTTGGGGCAGATTAGCCAACGCTGATGCGTATACAGCGGCAGGTTGCAAATCTGCAAGTGGTTCAATAGGGATACCACCAATGGGTGGCACTATTACATCGTATGGTTGATCTGCACCCAGATTGAGGAGCGCTTTCATTTGCAATATGTATTGCTGTACGGCAGCCTCCGCCGTTACAAGCGAAGCACTATCTCTCGCTACCTGTGCTTCAAGTTCGGCGGCATTCAGTTCGGGTAACGAACCTGCATCTACGCGTTTACGGGTAATGTCCAGTTGTGCAATTGATTGCTCAATTTGTACTTTGGAAATATTCACCTGTTCGCGCGCCAAAAGAATTTGTAAATAAGCTACTGCTACATTGAGTGCGATATCATTCTCTGCTTTTTTTACCTGTTGCTTGTCCGCTTCCCAGGTAAGACGACTGGACTCGATAGTATGTTTCTGGTTAAACCAATTAAATAAAGTAACCTGCGTTTGCATCTGCACACCGGCATTGAAGAAATTGTTGTCTACAATTACCCCAGTTGTGGGGTTTTCGGAACGACCGAAATTATAACCGGCACTACTACTAAGGTTGAGGCTGGGGTATTGTCCCGCCCTGTTTTGCTTCAAATTGAGTTCTGAAAATCTCGCCTGGAGGTCGGCCTGCCTTACGGATATATTATTCTTTAGCGCGTATTCAACACTTCTTTGCAGATCCCATTTATCGCCCTGTGCCTGGCTGAAACAGGTGGAGGCGGAAAGTAAAAAGATTGTGAATTGGATAAACCTCTTTCTCATGTAACAAAAATAAAAGAATTGACCCGGGAGCCCTTCGATTTTTTTATCGCTGATACTCTAAATTTTTGCCAAAGCCTGCTCCAGATCTTTTATGAGGTAGGCGGGATCTTCCAGCCCAACATACATGCGGATATAACGGTGCTCCGGGTTTGACGCATCAAAACTGCTGACTGGAATCCCAGCGCATTTAGGTATGACCAGGCTTTCATGTCCACCCCAGCTCACCGCCATCATAATATGTTGCAGGCTCTCGCAAAACCGAACTACTTCTTCCCGCTTATTGGCTTTAAGTACGAAAGTAAAAAGTCCGCACGCTCCCTTCATTTGCCTTTTTGCCAAAGAGTACTGGGGAAAGCTTTCATCGAATGGAAATAATATTGATTCGATGGCAGAATGCTGTCTAAGAAATTCCAATACATGCGCGGTTGATTGTGTTATGCGTTCGAGTCTTGCCGGCAAGGTTCGCAAACCACGAATGAGTAGCCAGGCATTGAATGGCTGGATGCCACTGCCAATATTGAGATATTCGCTGTCGAATATTTTCTTGATCATATTGTGCGAACCACATAGTACACCGCCCAGTGTATCACTATGCCCGCCAATATACTTGGTAGCCGTTTGCATGGTAATGTCGATACCCATATCGATCGGCTGCTGGTACAGTGGAGTACAATAGCTATTATCGATCATGCTAATTATACCCTTTGATTTAGCCAGGTCAGCAACTGCCTTAATATCCTGTAAAGCATAATCCCAGCTATTGGGCGATTCGAGATAAAAAAAGCGCGTGTTTGACTGTACCGCTCCGTTCCAATTTTCTATGTCTGTACCATCTATATAAGTGGTGCTAACACCAAATCGGGGTAATACCACATCAAACATTCTTTGCGCCCAGGTATAAGGTGCTTTTACCGATACGATATGATCGCCGGATTTTACATTGGCAAAAACACCGGCAAAAATTGCAGCGGCACCACTATTAAAAACAAGGCAATCTTCTGCGCCATCAAGTGCTGCCAGTTTTTTACGGAGGATGTCGACAGTGGGGTTTAAACCGCGGCTGTAGAGGTACCCGCCCATTTCATCTTCAAATGCTTTACTGAAGTCGGCAACCTTTCGGAAAGCGAAATTGCTGGTTTGAATAATTGGTGGAGCGATGGCGTTGAAATAATTCTCGCGCTCCTCACCCAGTTCATTTAATATGTAAGAAAGATTATTGGGAAGAAACATCGTTACCTCGTTTTATACTACGAACTACAAAATAAATAATAAGAAAGGCAGCAAAAACACAGGTACCTATCAATGCCAGGTCGGGTGTATTGAATGCGATAGATGTACCAACAAATATATATGCCGCGATAAAAATAAGCGGTAGCATTGGATACCATTTCATTTTATAAATACCGGTACCATCCAGGTGCCTTGTTCGTTTTCTTAAGATAAAGATAGTTGCCGCAGAAGTGGCCATACCTATCGAATCGAGAAATATGGTGAAGCCAAGTATCTGGTCAAATTCCTTAGCGAAAAACAATACAACGATGCCCATGGCTGCAAACACCGTGAGACTGGTAGTCAACACCTCTTTTTTCTCTTCCTTTTTTTGAAATGCTTTTGGCAAAATGCCATCGCGGCTCATAGCATACATTACGCGCGGATTACTTAGCAGCAGTACATTCACGTACGCCAGTACGGCAATAAAGAGGAGCACCGACGCTATGGTGCGGCCGGTAGGACCAAACATTTTTTCAACAACAATGGATGCTATGCCCCTCGAAGTTTTTAGTTGTTCGAACCCAATAGCATTATAGTAAGCATAACTTACCGCCAGGTACAAGGAAATGATAATGAGTATGCCGATAAAAATACCACGAGGGATCGTTCGCCTGGCATTTTCAACTTCTTCACCAAAATTGATCGTTTGCTGGTAACCACCATATGTAAACGATACAGCGATAAGTGCCACACCAAAGGATTTAATATAATCCATGGTCGTAAATTCTCTTACCGCTGCCATTGAGGTGGATTGATCGCTACCCGTTACAAAAAATATCGAGCTGATTAGCAGCACCAGCATCCCAATCTTGATCGTCATAAGAATATTCTGGGCTGTGGAGCTCAACCTAAGACCTAGCAGGTTTACAAAATAGAAAAGGATGATCGGTACCATCGCTATCAATGCACGCGTAGTATTATCCGGTTTTGTTTGAAAGATAACCTCTGAAATATATTCACTTCCTATCAATGCCACCCCTGACATGGACGCGGCATTTGAAATAAGTATGATACAATTGATGGCAAATGCAATGGACGGGTGATAGCATTCGGCGAAAACTTTATAATATCCGCCGGTAACGGGAAACCTCGAACCAATTTCCGCATAAGTAAGCGCACCACACAATGCTACAAGGCCACCTGCAAACCATGCAATAAAAAAAACAGAAGGGGTTACGGCTGCATTAGCTGCATCGGAAGAAGTACGAAAAATGCCCATGCCGATCACCAATCCAACCACGATCATTGTGAGATCGAACAAACGAAGTTTTGGCTTTGCTGTCATGGGCTGAAGATAGGGAAAACATTCTACCTTTAATGTTCATCAAGCGGTCTTCATGCATGAAAAAAGTGATCGTTTATTTTACCTGTATCCTTATATACAATACCCTTGCTGCGCAGGATGAAAAAAACGATACACTCCTCACGCTCGATGCCGTAACAGTACGAGCTTTTGGACAATTCAGATCGCAGCATCAAGCTGCCGTGAACATTAAATTCATTGATAACAGCAATAGCGACCGGTACAATAAAACCTCCCTTGTCAATAGTTTCAACACGCTTGCGGGAGTTCGGATGGAAGAACGTTCGCCCGGGAGTTACCGTATCAATATCCGCGGCAGCTCCCTGCGTTCACCCTTTGGAGTACGCAATGTAAAAGTGTACTGGAACGATCTTCCATTTACCGATCCAGGCGGCAACACGTACTTCAACCAGCTCGCGTACAATAATTTTTCAGGTATAGAAATTTTTAAAGGTCCGGCCGGCAGTATGTATGGAGCTGGTACAGGTGGATTAATACTCATCAATACCCTTGACAATTGGAAAGCGGGTGCCAGCTACGAATACCTGGCTGGTAGTTATTCTCTTGAAAATATTTTTGGATCCGTACGATTTGGTAAGAATGGAAACCGCACTCAATTGACTTACGCAAAAAACGAGTCGGATGGCTACCGCGACCAATCTGCTTTGCGGCGCGATAATTTTTCATGGATCTCGCAAATAAAGATTAGCGACAAGCAGCAGCTTACGGCTTCGCTCCTGTATTGTGATATGTATTATCAAACTCCGGGTGCATTGACTTTTACAGAATATATTAATGATCCCCGTTCTGCCCGACCTGCTGCCGGTGGCTTCCCCTCTGCAGTGGATGCACGGGCCGCTATCTTTCAAAAAAACCTACTAACGGGATTTACCAACGACTATTCTTTCAACTCTACTATTTCGAATACAACTACGCTATATGGTTCGTTTGCCCAGGTAAAGAATTCCGCGATACGCAATTATGAACGCAGGATCGAACCGGCGTTCGGGGGCCGAACCATATTTAGTTTCGAGAATAAAAAAAATTCTCCCATGGGATGGAAGTTCATAGCCGGTAGTGAAATGCAGTTTGGATTTTTCAACACGCAGGTATCTAAAAATAAAGATGGTAGTCCTGACAGCCTGCAAACCAATGACGATATCGATTTTTCTTTGTATAGTTTTTTTGTACAGGCTGATGGCAATATCAACAACAAGTGGTTTATAACAACCGGGTTAAGTATTAATAAGACCAATATTGATTTTATTCGGCTTAGCAACTTTCCAACGACGAAACAATCCCGCTCATATAAAAACGAACTGGCACCGAGCCTTGCAATTAAAAGGAAGGTAACAGAGGACTTTTCAATTAGTGCACTTGTATCGCGTGGTTTCTCACCTCCTACCATTGCAGAACTTCTTCCATCCACAGGGAATATTAGCACCGACCTGGAAGCGGAACATGGATGGAATTATGAGTTATCAGGGCGTATTCATTTATTTAATAATAAAATTCAATTGGAAGTCACTGGATTTTATTTCAAGCTAATAGATGCGCTCGTGCAAAGGCGCGATCTTTCAGGCGCAGACTTTTTTGTCAATGCTGGAGATGTGGATCAAAAAGGATTAGAGTTCCATGCAGATTATATACAGGCCTTTACTCCGGGCAGCTTTGTAAATTACATTAGTTTTAAAAATGCGTATGCCTACAGCCATTTCCGTTATGGAAGTTTTGTAAAGGGTGTTGATGATTTTTCAGGTAATATCGTTCCTTCTGTGCCTGCACATGCATTTTCTTCTCTGGCGGATATACAGGTAAAAAATGGATTGTATTCCAATGCCAGTTTTTACACCGCGTCAAAAATCTGGTTGAATGATGCCAATACTGCAATTGCAACCGGTTATTATTTATTGGGGTGGCGCGTTGGTTGGAAAAAAACGTTCAAAAATATTTTTCGCCTTAATATTTATGCAGGTGCAGATAACCTGCTGGATGAACAATACAGCCTCGGCAATGATATTAATGCTTCCAGCGGTAGATATTATAATGCGGCCCCTGAAAGAAATTATTATGCGGGGATAGTATTTCAGTGGATCAATGCGTCTAAGAATTGAAAAGTTTCTCGCGGCGGACGCAGCGATGTGCAGCGACGCAGCGATTTATTACGTCAACATTCGCCGCGTCGTGACAATTCGTTGCGTACGCCGCGTGAAACAAAAATTTTGTAAGCCCAACCTCCTTCCTACATTTGCATCGATTTGGTCCCCGACTTAAAAATCGGGGTTAAAAGGGAAGTCCGGTGCAAATCCGGCGCTATCCCCGTAGCTGTGAGGGAGGCGGTCGATGAAAATTCTTTTCATGCCTGCCTGCTGAATGAAAACCACTGGTCCGCCGAAGGCGACTGGGAAGGTGATCAGCAACAACCCGAGCCAGAAGACCTGCCTGATCAAGTAAACTCTTTCCGCTTACGGCGGATGGAACATTCAGCTTTCGGGTGAAAGGCATGAAATGTAAAAGTCAACTGACATTTATATTTCTATCGCAGGTTGTATGGC
>CBFGYO010000154.1:0-9177 GCA_965652975.1 uncultured Chitinophagaceae bacterium
TTAATGAAATAATTTATTTTAGGGTATTGAACTTACCCGTTATTTTTGCTCAGATTTAAACCAAACTATCTCTTTATGAAGAAGTTACTAGCTGCCTGCCTAGCTGTATACTTTATTGTTCCGGCCATGAAAGCTCAGGATGATGATGAAATCAGGAGACCGGCAATTGGTATCAGCTTTTCACTTACCGATTTTGAAACTGCCAACCTCATTAGGACTACTTCCATCAACAAGGTTCTCGGAAATAAGCAATGGGCGGATTTGAGCGATATGTCCCCCGGTATCGGTATACATTACTTCAAGGGATTGAGGAAGCATATGGACTTTGCGGTAACGTTGAATGGATCATTTGTACGCTACCCGATGCCCAATAAAACTTTTAGCAACGATAAATTTCTGCTTGCTGCTGATGCACAGATCAATTTTAAAATGGTATCTGAAAAATACTGGGTACAACCTTACCTGCTCGCAGGGGTAGGCGGACACATGTATGGAAAATACTGGGGTGCATTCATTCCACTCGGCCTTGGATTAAAGGTTAATTTCTTTGATGACGCCCACCTGTTTGTTACTACTCAATACCGCGTGCCGGTGACTACAGAAACGGCTAACTATCATTTCCAACATAATATTGGCATCGCAGGAGCGATCGGTAAAAAGAAAGAGCCAAAAGTAATCGCACCTCCGCCACCTCCAGTGCCGGCTGATACAGATGGTGATGGCATTCTCGATCCGGCAGATAAATGTCCTACTGTACCTGGTCTCGCGAAGTATGAAGGATGCCCAATACCAGACACTGATAAAGATGGTATCAATGACGAAGATGATAAATGTCCTACCGTTGCCGGTCTTGCGAAATACCAGGGATGTCCGGTACCTGATACCGACAATGACGGCATCAATGACGAAGAAGATAAATGTCCTACTGTTGCCGGCGTAGCCCGTTACCAGGGTTGCCCTATTCCTGATGCAGATGGCGATGGCGTGAATGATGAAGAAGACAAGTGTCCAAATCTCGCTGGTGTGCGCGAAAACCAGGGATGTCCATTGATCAGGGAAGAAGTAAAAAATCGTCTCAATTATGTTGCCCAACATACTCTCTTTATAACTGGTAGCGCCAAGCTGCAAAAATCATCACTTAAAGGACTGGATGAAGTGGTGAAGTATATGAAAGAGAATCCTGAAATCGAATTGGCTATTGATGGTCATACGGACAATACAGGTGCGGATGATGCCAACCAGAAGCTGAGCGATAACAGGGCAGCCGCCGTAAAAGCGTATATCGTTGGCAAGGGTATTGATGAAAGCCGAATTACATCCACAGGTTATGGCGAATCAAAACCAATTGCTGATAATAAGACAGCGGCGGGTCGCACGAAGAACAGGAGAGTGGAGATGAGGTTGAGTTACTACTAGATAAGAATAGATAAAAGTTAAAAGCCTGCCGGCAGGCAGGATAAAAGATAAAAGTGGTATTAAGGCGGAGTTCCCGACCTGTATCCTCTTTTATCTTTTTTTTGTTTAGGGATGTTCCAATGGTTCGGGGAGTTTCTCGCGGCGAGCGCGGCGATTTGTTATGACGCGGAGATTTAGATTGGGCTTAGCGCCGCTGCGCTTCTTTGCGTACGTTGCGTGAAACAGCGGCCTACTGAAGTTTGCCACTGTTTTTGCAAGGTTAATATCAAACCTATATAATCATTGCTCATAGTATTTGATATTGTTATCCCGAAGAAAGTTCTTGATAACATCGACATGCACACAATGTCCGACATTCAGAAAAGGTTGATTATTTACCCTGATTGTTTTACCGTTGGTCTTTAACTCGAAATTTTTCATATCAAAGCCAAGATGCAGGTGATTAGTTCCCGACTGCATACCACATACCAGTCCGTCAGAAGTAAATAATGGTCCACCACTTTGACCACGTAAACCGGGAGTACTTAACTCGAGCCCAAAGATCGTGCGCTCATGAAGCAGGTGTCGTGTAAGCATTCCCTCGATCGGGAAGCGGGGAGTTTCCACCTGGCCGGTTTCGGTCCATTCGATATCGTCTGTTGATTCATTATACCGGTAATTGGTGAATTCAGGGAACGGAAACCCCAGGCGGCAAAGGAATTTTCCCTGTTTAAGTATAGAACTGTCTTTTACAAAACGGGCATACGACTGGTAAGCAGGATTTTTGAAATTTTCAAACACCACGATGCTGAGATCGTATATGGGATGATTGATCCATCGGTAAGCTGAAGTCGTTTCCGTAGTTACACCAACAAACAGTTCTTTTAATTGTATAAGCGCATCAGGTTTATAATTATACATTTCTTCCAGCGCTTTGATACGCTGGTTATATTTATTGTTACGACCTATCGCCATTTTTTCAGTACGAAACTTATTATAGTGTTCATTAATCGCGAGGCGGTTACCCAATAAATTAATCACATGTCTACAGGTAACAGCAACTCCGTTTTCATTTACAAAAAATAGTGTAGCTGCACCTGGGGCAACGGTTGTATCATTATAATTCCTCGAGATCGTGTGAATGGGCCTGGTGAAACGACCGACTTCTTCAATAGCATTAACAAACATGGTAGGGAAGATTTACGCAACAATAATAAAAAACCGGCATCAAGCCGGTTTTGGTATGAGTAAGTTAAGCATCTTATTGTTCTTTCTCTTTCTTGCCGAATAATTTCTTCAGAAATCCTTTTTTCTTTTCTGGCTGATCCGATGGTGCACCTATCGGTTTCAAGTCGTCATTATTCTTCGCAGGGGGACGGTTGCTCGAATCTTTCTTTAATGGTTTGCCGTCATCATCCGTCACTGGTCTTGATTCAGGTCCTATATAATCATTGTTCATATAATCCTGCTCGGTACCCACACCCTGGTCCTGACCTTCGGCACCAGGTTCAATTGTTTCATTATAAAGATCCATGGGGTCAGCGCTATTGATCTCATTTTCCAATTCTTCGGGTTTTACAAATTTTGCATCTTTATCAATGCCCAGGGTTTTGTCTGCGTACACCTTTTTGAAAAAAGCTTCCCAAATAGGTCTCGCTGCTGCACCACCAAAACCGCTATTGCTTTCGTTGCGGATAAAACGGTCATCGCATCCTACCCAGGCTCCAGCGAGTAGTTGGGGTGTATAGCCCATATACCATGCATCGGCATTATCATTCGTGGTTCCGGTTTTGCCTCCCATTTCGATAGCCCCAAGGCGACTGCGCAATCCTTTGGCTGTTCCGATATCCACTGCACCCTGCATCATTTGAGCCATGTGATAGGCTGTGACTTCGCTGATGGCTTCCTTGCGGTTGGCGCTATAGTCGAATCTTTTTACAATATTTCCATTACGATCTTCTATGCGGCTTATAAAATACGGTTTTGTCGAAAAGCCACGCCCTGCAAAAATGCTGTAGCCCCACATCATTTCAAATAATGATAGATCACAGGAGCCAAGAGCAATGGAAGGGTGGGGTTCTACCTTGGTCGGTATATTGATGCGCCCCAGGAACTCTGCAAATTCACGGGGTCCCACCTGTTTCATGATATAAGCTGATGCACAGTTTCGGGAAAATGCAAGTGCACTTGCCATGGTAACTGTACGCCCAGTACAGGTTTTACCGGTTGCCGGCACCAGTCGCCCTGCGCCAAAATTTTGCTGCACATCCTGCACAGGCGATTCAGCAGTCATACCCCGCTCTTCCATTGCCTGTGTATAGAGCAATGGTTTGATGGTAGAACCAACCTGCCTTTTGGTTTTCATATTCGCATGATCCAGCTTGTATGTTTTAAAATTAATTCCACCCACCCAGGCTCTTACTTCGCCAGTTACGGGATCCATTACCATAAAGGCTGTCTGAACCATTTGGCGATGGTATTTTATGGAATCATACGGCGTCATCACCGTATCTTTTTCTCTCTTGGAGTTCCAGGCAAACACTTTCATTGGCACTTTCTTATAAAATGTTGCTTTGATCTCTTTATCACTCAATCCGTCTTCTGCAAGATTTTTCCAACGATCGCTTGCTTTCATTGCTGTAACCAGTACATTTTCATGTTCCTTCCATACACTTCCACTTTTAATCTCGGGGCGTGCATTCAACCCTTTTTGAAGGATGGGCATTTGCAGCGCAACGGCCTCTTCGGCATACTCCTGCATACGTGGGTTGATGGTGGTGAATATTTTCAATCCGTCTTCATAAATATCATAGCTATCGCCATTCGGTTTCTTTACACCTTTGAGGGCTTCCCTTACTTCATCTCGTAATATTTCCCTGAAATATGGTGCATACCCTGTGTTTTCATCAAGCTTCTTATAATTCAGTTTGATGGGCAGCGTTTTTAACTTGGTAGCTTCTGCATCACTTATTTTATTATTTACGGCCATCTGGCCAAGTACGATATCGCGACGTTCTTTAGATTGTTTGGGATTGCGTCGCGGATTGTAAGTGTAATTTGCTTTCAGCATACCGATGAGCACGGCCGCCTCTTCTATATTCAACCTGTCGGGCTCTTTCTGGAAAAACGTACGAGATGCGTTCCTGATGCCATAGATATTATCTCCGAAAGGCACGGCATTCAGGTATAATGTAATGATCTCTTCTTTAGTAAAATTTCTTTCCAACTTTACCGCGATGATCCACTCCTTTAATTTTTCCAGTACACGTGTGGCTTTGCTTTTTCTACCATGGTCGAGGAGCGCCTTGGCCAACTGTTGGGTAATGGTGCTGCCACCGCCCTGGCGGCCGAAGGAAGAGAATGCTCTCAGTGTTGATTTGAAATCTATTCCGGCATGACTATAAAAACGTTCATCTTCCGTAGCTACGAGTGCATTGATTACGTGGGGGGAGATGTCGCGGTATTTTACGTTGCTGCGGTTGCCTCGTTCGGTATAATATTTACCCATCAGCGTACCATCTACCGCATATACTTCAGATGCCTGTTGAATGGTAGGATTCTGAAGATCCTGGAGTGAAGGCATTTTGCCGAAGACTCCAAAATTTGCCAGGATAATAAGCAGGACAAAAAAACCGAAACCAATGAGGAAGATGCGCCAGAAAATTCGGACAGAACGTTTCATACGTATTGAATAATTAAATGATGCAGAATGCCTTTACACCGCAAAAATCATGCTCCGAAAATAAACAAAAGGTTGGCGGTTGTGTAAGCAACCTGATTAATTTTTTGCCAAAAAGAAGTGGGGAATGAAGTAGGGTAAATTTCAGGTGACTTTATGTGTATGGTTAATAGCCAATAGGTTATTGGAGATGCATCCGGAAAATTTAGGAATAGGGGTAAAAATCTGAATTGTCTTGTGAATTACTTGAGGTGTGTGTTTATTGTGAGTGGGAGAGTTGAAAGGTGGGATGAGTTTTAAGGATGGGGGTACATACCCGCAACAAAAATTTATGGAGAAATTGAATTAAACGCTGAGGCTTCAAACGAATAAAACAATGGCGGTCAGGTGAAATCAAATTTTAATAAAAATTCGGTATTACTACCTCTACTACGACAATCAAAAACCCTCCCCACCCGGTGGGCCCTCCCCCAGCCACCACCTACCAGTTTGTCAAGCCCCTTTATTTGAGGTACGATAAATGACATATCCCGAGAATTAAGGATCTCACTTACAGTAACCACACTAATACCAGGCAGTTTGGCTATTCTACTCCAACTCGTTATTCATAGATATCGTACGCTTAACATGTATACACGCAATACAAATATCCCTCAACAACGGGCGGAAACCATGGGAAAAAAACAATAAATAAATAGAAAAAAAGTCAGCCTTGTCAGTTCTTAATAACACAAAACAATCCTAGAACTTACCAGGAACATACTGGTTTAAGAAAGACTTATACCCCTCCAGGTTTTTATTCGTCCTCAATAACTGCAGGTTGCGCTCAGTGATAATGGTAAAATAATATTTTCCACCTTTGAGCCATGGGAGAATTTCATTCGCCGTACGAGGTCGCGTTTTTTCAACATAAGTCGTAGCCTCATCCACATTGGCAAACGAACTGATCAGCATCATTTTGTTGTCGGGATCCAGCTCAGACAGTTCAATTGTATACTGTTTATTATAAAACGTCTCCTTATTGTGACGCATAAACGCATTCCTGGCTTCATTAGTAAATACTGGGTCGACCTTATTCAATATGAGCACCACATAATACGGGTCGTTTGGTGCATAGGTAAACGCCGTTGCTGCAGCCGGAGCCAAAACCGGTCTTGCAATAGTATCTATGCGTGGCTTGATAGAAGTTACCACAGGTATATTTTTCGTCGTATCAATCCTGATATCCGGCTGTTTTGAGATTACAGGTGTACTTGGTATGAAGGTGGTTCGGCGCGTTGTATCTTCCTGTGGGCGGTTGATCACTAATTTACTCAGCTCGTCTTCAATCTGGTTGCGACGACCAAGTATATTAATAAGATTTGTAGCCCTTGATGAAAGGGGAGTAGCGGAAAAGCGTGTTGTAATTTCATTCAGTACGTTCACCGCAATACTGTCCTGTCGCTGACGGATATAATACACTGCTTCGATATACAGCAATTGTGGCGTCCAGTAGTTGCCGTTATACATGCTATCGGCGATTTTCTTCCTCGCAACTGCTTCATCAAATCTTCCTTCGATAAAGAGATCATAAATCTCTTCATAGGTTTTAGTCGCCTGCGGGTTACCAGCCTTTGATTGTGGATTCTTGCCTGTAGCAACAATAGTTGTAAGATTGCTGCTGCCATATTTATCCGTCATTTCCTTTTTAATAGCATTTGCTTTGGCAAAATCTCCATTCTTATTGTAACAATAATAAAGGTTAAATAAGACTTCTTCCATCGGAACAAAAAGCGGATAGCGGGTGCGCAGGGTTTCAAAGGTTTCCGTGCCTGCTGCACAATCTTCTAGTTCCTGTACGTACGACTTGCCGGCTGCAAACATGGCGGCCTGGATTGAATCATTTGATAATTGTAAAAGTTCCGGAGTAAGTGGAAGACGCTTATACAGATTTTCTGATGTTATCTCACCATTGTCGTCCGGTACTACGGTAGTGCCGGGTCTTACATTTTTATCTGCAATTGTATTTGGTTGTACAATAGCGGGGATGCCGGCAATATTGCTGGAGCGTCGCCAGTTGTCGACATTTGGCCGCGTACCCCATCTGGCTTTGAACTCTGCACTTCCCTTTGCACGCGAATTAGCGTTATAGAAATACCATTCACCCTTTGATTCATTATTTGTAAACAGGGCAGGGGCGTTGTTTGAACTAAAAGAATTGCCGGTAGTCATTACCGATTCATCTTTCAATCCCTGTTCTTTGCGCAATTGCCTCGCCAGCTTACGTACATAATCTCTTCTTGCGTCTTCAGGCATAGCAACAATTCGTTGCAGGCTATCCTGCCTGGCAATAACTTCCAGGTTTTGTACCAGCCATGAAAGCATTTCCTTCCTTTGTTCAATCGCTTCCGGATCTTTGAGCGTGGGATCGTCCATGCGCATGCTATCGTAGTAATTGAGCGATGAACGATACAGTTTTTTATCGAAACTCAATTCTGCTAGTTGCAGGAAGGCTTTATTGCGGTTAGCCGGGTTGTTACTGCTGTACTGCGTACTTTTTAACAGCAGGGGCATTGCTCCATCGGGATTGTCTCTTTCCAACTGCATTTGTGCCGCCATGTAGTAAATGATATCGCGATAGTCTTCATATTTATCGCGTTTCGCCATTTTGAGTAGCTCAGCAATATTTCGATCGATATAATTTGCGCCGCCGTCTTTATTTACGCGGATGGAATATAAGCGCGCATAGATGTCGAGAATGGGGTCCGTGGTATGCCCGATTGCCTTGGAAAAATATTTTTCTGACTCGGCATATTTGCCTGATAATTCATAAAGCTGCGCAATTAAATATTCCCACCGGGCGCGTTCCTGTTGATTGCTGGCATTGCCCAAAGCTTTTTCCAGGTGCACCGCGGCACTGTCCCACATGTTTTGCTTGTAAAACCAGTATGCCTGTACTTCTTCCAGGTCGTTGCGTAACCGGCCGGGAAATACAGGGTCATTTTTCAATGTTACGATCAGGCTGGCCGCTTCGGTAAAATGATCCTCTGCCAGGTAATTGCGTATTTGCCAGATAAACGCGTCGTTGCGGCTCGGAGGTTCTGAAAACATTCGCCTTGTAAGGCTGTTCTTTTCTTTGGTTGAAATGCTGTATGCGGAGTTGCCATCACGACTGCTTCCGATTGTTTTGTAATAGCCATCTTTTTCTTTTTCAGCAAATGCATAGTTGATGTACTGAAACATATAATAAGCCGAATCAAAATCCTTGCGGAGATAGTAAGCGGCACCCCAAAGCAGGTATAGGTTATCGATCCAATCGTTCCGCAGATCATGTAGGGCAATACCGGATTGTGATTTGTAAAGGAGCGAATCGAGTTGTATGCTATCAGCGGCCGTAGCATCCAGCGTGTAATTGTAAAACGGAAGTAACTGGGAGTAGTCGTCTACAAAACTTGCCTTTGCATTATCCAGTATATCATTCAGCTTATTGTTGGCATTAAATACGTAATTGTAATGCGTGATGGTATTTTGAACGAACCGCTTGGGAAGTGTAAATTTTTTCAAATCCGTTCTTTCAGAACGAAGTGTGCGTTCCTCGTACTCTTTGGGCTTGGCCAGGTTTAGTGAAAAACCCTGCTGTCCAAAAGCCGGTATGAAAAACTGGCAAAGGATAAGGTAAAAGACCGCAGTAATTATATTTCGGTTGAATCGCATTTATCCGGTGTGTTATTAACTGAATTTCAGATATTTTAGTATGAATTGCGGTATAAAAATTTTGAATATTGTGCTGGCTGGTCAAAATATTTTTTTACTGGCAAATCAATTTTTTAAAAAGGATCGACAGGGGACGAAAATAAGTGTTTTTATTTTGGCGTTAATACATTGAGGTACTGGCAAAAACGACCTTCATTCCTTACCTTTAAAATTCTTTAAAAGAAGGTTATGGTCAAATTGGAAGCAGGCACCACACTGAAACGGTTGCGAAACCGTTACAGACTGGTGGTAATGAATGATGATACGTATGAGGAAGTGGTCACATTTAAATTGTCCAGACTAAGCGTGTATGTGATGTTAAGCACAGTTTTTGTGCTTTTGGTCGGCCTCACAGTAGCGTTGATCGTTTT
>CBFGYO010000155.1:0-9138 GCA_965652975.1 uncultured Chitinophagaceae bacterium
GGGTTATCCTGATCAGTCGTTTCCAATTCTTGAAACATTTTTCGGTCATTGGGCGAAAGGCGGAAAGATCCAGCCTGAATTTTATTATGCCCTCGTAACGATGCACGGAACCGTTCTCGTGTTTTTCGTATTGACGGCAGGTTTGAGCGGAACCTTCGCCAACATTCTTATACCGCTGCAGATCGGAGCTAGAGATATGGCATCGCCATTTCTCAATATGCTTTCTTACTGGTTTTTCTTTATGGCCAGTATTGTGATGATCTCTTCCTTATTTATAAGTACAGGTCCCGCTTCAGGAGGGTGGACGGTATACCCACCGTTAAGCGCATTGGGGCAGGCATCGTCCGGATCCAAACTTGGGATGGATCTATGGATTGTGAGTATGGCTTTGTTCGTTGTGTCGTCACTGCTTGGAGGTCTTAACTATATTTCCACGATCCTCAACATGCGTACAAAAGGTATGAGCATGACGAGGATGCCGCTTACTATCTGGGCAATGTTCTTTACCGCCGTATTAGGTGTATTGTCATTCCCTGTGTTGCTTTCCGGTCTTATTCTTTTATTGTTTGACCGTAATCTTGGTACCAGTTTTTTCCTCAGTGATATCGTTGTTAATGGGCAGGTATTGCCAAACGAAGGCGGTAGCGCTATTCTGTTTCAGCACTTATTCTGGTTCCTAGGGCACCCGGAAGTATATATCATTCTCTTGCCGGCGATGGGCATGGTGTCGGAAATATTATCGGTCAACAGCCGTAAACCCATCTTTGGTTATATGGCGATGCTCGGATCATTATTTGCCATTACGATCCTCGCCTTCCTGGTATGGGCGCACCACATGTTTGTAACGGGGCTCAACCCATTCCTGGGATCGATATTCGTATTGCTTACCTTATTAATTGCGGTGCCTTCGGCCATCAAGGTGTTCAACTGGCTTACTACGCTCTGGCGCGGTAATATCCGGTTTACACCTGCCACCCTGTTTGCAATAGGCTTTGTGAGCTTATTCATTTCAGGTGGTTTGACCGGTATCTTCCTGGGCAATTCAACCATCGATATACATTTACACGATACCATGTTTGTAGTTGCGCACTTCCATATTGTAATGGGTGTGGCTTCGATGTTCGGGATGTTTGCCGGGGTATATCACTGGTTTCCGAAAATGTTTGGCAGGTATTTGAATAATACATTAGGCTATATCCACTTTTGGGTAACCATGGTGGGGGCTTACCTGATATTCTGGCCAATGCACTACGAAGGATTGGCTGGTATGCCAAGGCGATACCTCGATAAAAGTTCATGGGTTTCGTTTACACAGTTTGCAGACCTCGACAAAATGATCACCGTTGTTTCGATCATCGTTTTCGCCATGCAACTGATGTTTGTGTTCAACTTCTTCTACTCTATTTTCAAAGGAAGAAAAGTAACTACACAAAACCCATGGGGTGCAAATACGCTGGAGTGGACAACGCCAATAAGGCCGGGTCATGGTAACTGGACTGGCGAAATTCCGGAAGTACATCGCTGGCCATATGATTATGGTAAAGATGGAAGGGAGTTTATCCCGCAAACTGAACCGATAGGGGCGAATGAGAGTAAGCACTAAGAATTCGTGGAAGTAATAGTTCGATGGAACATTTCACGCAGATTACGCAGATAAGTTGCACGCGGATTTCGCAGATATAATCGCCGAGATCTGCTTGATCAGCAAAATCGGCGAGAACCAAAAAAGCGAGAGCTAGAATGCTATAATGTCAAGAATCAGAGATTATGTACAGTTAATAAAGCTTTCGCTAAGTATAATGGTGGTGTTCAGCAGTGTAATTAGTTACCTGCTTGCACCGGGGATAGTGGAGTATGATTGGGTGATGATAATATTGTTCTTTGTAGCTGGGATGTTGGTAACGGGTAGTGCAAATGCTATCAACCAGGTGGTGGAGAAAGATACCGATGCCATGATGAAGCGCACTGCGACGAGGCCGGTAGCGGCGGGTCGTATGAGCGTAGAACATGGCTGGGCTTTCGCGGTACTTACCGGGGCGCTCGGAATTTTTATCCTTGGATATTATTTCAACTGGTTGTCGGCGGGACTTGCGGCATTTAGCCTGTTCCTGTATGCATTTATCTATACGCCATTGAAAAAAGTAAATTCAATAGCAGTGTTAGTAGGTGCAGTACCGGGAGCTTTGCCCTGTCTTATAGGATGGGCAGCAGGAAACGATGCACTAACGATCGGCGGCTGGGTGTTGTTTGCATTACAGTTCTTTTGGCAGTTTCCGCATTTTTGGGCCATCGCATGGATTGCACATGGCGATTACTCCAAAGCAGGGTTCCGGCTTTTGCCTGCAGAGAAAGGACCCGACCGGTTTACTGCCTTGCAAACAGTGATCTATTCATTGCTGCTGATACCAGCAAGCATTCTCCCTTATTTTATAGGGATGTGCAGTTATGATACGGTACTGGGACTAATAGGTTTGTTGCTTGTAGTACTGGCTAATTTGTTTATGATCGGAAGATGCCTGGCTCTTTATAGAAAACTTGATGTAGCGGCGGCAAGGAAAGTGATGTTTGGAAGTTATTTGTATTTACCAGTTGTATTACTGGCATTACTGATGAGTAAAGCTTAGAAATTATTATAAAAAGTGAGATGGATATAGTGACTGAACAACAACGAAAGAAAATACATCCTCACAAGTTTACCTTGTGGGTAGCCATTGCAAGTATCCTGATGATGTTTGCAGGCCTTACCAGTGCGTTTATTGTAAAAAGCAATATGGCAAGCTGGGAAGGAATAACAGTTCCGGTGTATTTCTGGTATTCCACGGCTGTGATTTTGATAAGCAGTCTTACCGTACAAATGGCCTTAAGAGCTTTCAGGCAGCGGGAGATGAAAAATTACCGCGCCTTGATTGCAACGACTTTTGTGTTGGGAATTTTGTTTGTAGTGCTGCAGTGGCTGGGCTTTGGTGAATTATGGGAGCAGAACATTCGTTTCCGTGGTGTGTCGGGCGCAGGCCAATTCCTGTATGTGATCTTTGGCTTGCATGCGTTGCACGTAATTGGAGGAATCATCGCTTTGCTGGTAATGTTCATCAAAGCGTTTTTTGGTAAAATAAAATTATATAGTTCGATACCGGTAGAAGTGGTGGCAACATATTGGCATTTTGTAGATATCCTTTGGATCTATTTGCTGGTATTTTTCCTGATAGTGGGGTAGGCTCAACGCATAAAGTATTAATAAAGACAATAAACATGGAGACAACAGCAACGGTGCATCAGACGAAATGGTGGAGTGGCGGTAAAAGCCCCTTCAACATGGAGTATGGCAAATTGATGATGTGGTATTTTCTGATGAGTGATGCGTTTACATTTGGTGCATTCCTGATCTCTTACGGATCAATCCGTTTCAGCCAAAACTTCTGGCCCGACCCCAACGTAGTGTTCAATGCGTTTCCGGGTGCGGGACATGCCAATCTTCCCCTTGCTTTCGTGAGCGTAATGACCTTTATCCTGATCATCAGTTCCGTTACAATGGTATTGGCAGTACATGCCGGCCATAAAGGTGATAAAGCAGGCGTGATTAAATGGTTGTTCTGGACCATCATTGGTGGACTTGCTTTCCTTGGTTGCCAGGCATGGGAATGGCATCACCTTATTACTGGTGAGCATCCTACATTGATCGATGGCACTATCCAGATGGTAGGACAAACAACCACGGTTAATCCGTGGGGGCAGCTCGTAGATCCCGCCGTGGCGTCGGAAGCATTGAAGAACTCATCGGTAGAAACGCTGGCGAAGATTGTTCACGACCAAAAGCATACACCGCTTGCCGAATTGATGGCTCAGCCCAAGGATGCTTTATTGGCATCGATTGATAACTCAGAGCTGCATATCCGGAGAAACGGCCCTGTAGCTTTTGGCGGATATTTTTATGGCATTACTGGTTTCCACGGCTTCCACGTATTCTCTGGTGTGATCATTAATATCATCATGCTGATCATGACCCAGAAAGACGTATTTCATAAGAGGGGACATTACCTTATGATCGAGAAAGCTGGTTTGTACTGGCACTTTGTGGACCTGGTGTGGGTATTCGTATTCCTTTGTTTTTACCTAATATAAATGCTGGCTTAGAACTTTATTTTAATAATCGAATTCACAATAATGGAACATCAAGCAGGAAATTCAGAAATTACTTTTCACCATCATACGGATGACGCTACGTTTAAAAAACGTGTGCGCAAGACGACGATCCTGTTGTCGGTGATTACCATCATTGAGCTGGCAATAGGTTTGGGCATCTATACAATTCATAAAGGGCCAAACCCAAGCGAACTGCTGGTAATGATGTTTAAGGGTATGGTATGCATCCTTACGCTTGCCAAAGCTTATTATATCGTATCGGTATTTATGCACCTTGGTGATGAGATCAGGAATATGATCATGACAATCGTTGTGCCCCTGATGCTATTTATATGGTTTATCATCGCTTTTGTGTACGATGGTAATTCCTATAAAAATCTTCGCAACAAGTACGACAAGCATTTTGAAGAATCCACCATGCCGGTAAAACATCATGGTGCAGACGAACATAATAAACCAGCGGAAAAAGATACGAGTGGCAAGCAGTAATTTTTTATTGCCATTCATCGCCCGATATTATTTATAAACCAAAACCATCGTATCCGTAAACAAACGGCTGCGATGGTTTTTTTCACTTGGAGCGTATGCTCTAATTTTGTTGATGGATCGCTAATAGTTTAATGAATCAATTGTGAACAGGAAAGCTTTATACGCCGTGATGCTGGCAGCGCTGCTGCCGTTGTTTAGTTACTTCATTGTAAAAAGGTATAGTGATACAGCGGTGAGCATGCCGAGACATTACTTTGCCGACGACCTCATCGCCGACACTTCGCGTGGCAAACTTCATTTTGACACGGTATGGCACAAAGTTGCCGACTTCAACCTGGTGAACCAGCTTGGCGACAGTGTATCGTGGGATGGATTGAAAGGTAAGATTGTTGTTGCTGATTTCTTTTTCACCCGTTGCCCTTCCATTTGTCCGGGTATGACGAAAAATATGCAGCGTCTGCAGCAATCTATTCATAATGGGCAAAGGGTGGGTGATAGAACCAATAAGAATATTCATTTCCTTTCATTCAGTATAGATCCTGAGCGTGATTCAATAGCCCGGCTCAAAGCCTGGGCCGACCGTTTTCAGATTGACCCGGAAAGATGGTGGTTATTAACTGGAGATAAAAAGGCGATTTATGACCTCGCATTAAATGAAATAAAATTGGGTGTAGTGGATGGCCAGGGTGTTGATACAAGTTTCATCCATAGCGACCGCTTTGTACTTATCGATAGCAATCGTCATGTACGTGGATTTTATGACGGTCTCGACTCAGCATCGCTGGCAAATTTGTCCAATGATATTGTGCTGCTGACAATGGAGAAGGATCCCAAAAAGAAAAGTTTCCTCGCGGGCAAGCTCCAGCTACTCGCAATCGTCGTGTTAATCGCAATTATTGCGGTAGGTTTATTTCTATTCATTTTCAAAAACAGGCGTACACATGTTGCAACCGGTATGGCGGCGGAATGATGCAAAAGCAAAAAGCTGATCTGGATATTTTCGATTATTGTTTTCGTTGCCATTACTGCACTTAGCCGTGTAAAGCTGGAAGTAAACCTCGGCTTCGACCCTCACCTTTTTGCGAGGATAAATGCGATACTCAATTCCTGCGTGGCTGTTTTATTGATTGCAGCGCTGGCTGCCGTGAAGGCAAGGAAGTATGAAGCACACAAAAAAATGATGATGACGGCTATGCTTTTGTCTATACTGTTTCTTATTAGTTATATCTGCCACCATTTGTTTACGGGTGAAACGAGGTTTGGAGGTGAAGGCATTGAAAAGACTGTTTACTATATCATCCTGTTCACTCACATTCCACTGGCGGGATTGATACTGCCGTTTATTTTATTTACTGCCTATCGTGCGCTCACTGGCGATTGGTCGCGACATGTGAAGCTTGCACGAATTACCTGGCCGATTTGGTTGTATGTTGCCATTACCGGCGTGGTCGTTTATATCATGATAAGCCCTTACTATTGATAAAAACTATGATGATCTTTGTGCCTATGATCCTATGTGGTAAGGGTATGGCTTCCCACCGTGAACAGTCCGATACTGGAAGCCATAGTTTCACCACACGTGTCCGCCAACCGGCGGATAGAATCATAGACACATAGGTCAACATAGAATATTAAAATCCCAGTTCAATACCTGGGTCCCAGAATTTTTCGTTGAAGTCGATAATCTTATCATTTTTCACCTTTACTCCTTCTTTCTTCAAAAGCTCTTCCATATATGTAGGGGTTTTGAAATGATGTTTACCACTTAGCATTCCATTGCGATTTACTACGCGGTGTGCAGGAATCTTAGGTTTTATTTTATGCGCACCATTCATAGCCCAACCCACCATGCGTGCGGACAGTTTCGTGCCGAGGCAATTGGCAATAGCGCCGTAGGAGGTAACTCTTCCTTTGGGAATTAGTCTAGCGACATCATATACCTGTTCGAAAAAATTTTGATCCTTTTGGCCGGAGGGTTTGATTGATTTGAGTGTTGTTCTGCTTTTGGGAGGCATTTAATAAAGATAAAAGATAAAAACTAAAAGATAAAAGTGTCAAGATCGGGTTAGCCGAACTGTAACAACTTTTATTTTTTTTGGTTTTTATCTTTTATCTCACTGTGTTTTAGCAGTCTCCACCGCTGTAGGCCTCGAACGTTTCAAATAAAGTAATTCACCTTTTCTTGAAGTAAAAAAAGGTGTTCTCTCTTCATCAATGAAGAGTTGCCATTTCATCACGTCATTGCCCAGTTCGACGAGGCTTTTCACCGACTTCAATGAGCCGGTATCTTCTGCTGAAAAATCGAACCAATATGGGGATTTGGAAAAATCTATTTTGATATTCTTCATCTTTCTTGTTTCGCCGCCATAAGTAAGTATTATCGTTGTGCTATCGATGATTTCCAGCGTAGCACCAGCATTCTGCTCGCCCCCGATTTCCCATTTGCCGACCATGTCCTTGAGGCGGGATGATTGTGCATAACAGGCAAGTGTAGCCAATAGGCATAACTGCGTTAAAACGAATACTTTTTTCATAATGCGGCCAAAACTAAGATGGAGTAGTAAAGACACAGTTTGTGCCAAAGAGGTAAAATGTGCATATTTCTCGTGGCGTACGCGGCGAGTAATTTTAGTAATTCGCCGCGTCGTTGCCCTTCGTTGCGCACGCTGCGAGAAACAGCTACTACTCAGGCTTTTCGCTCTTTTTTGATAACAGGGCTGATCTACGCGGTTCTTCTACACTTTCATAATCATATGGGCAATGCAGGCAACCCATTCCACAGCAGTATCCTTTTTCCAGGTGGTACTGCGCGGTGAGTACTACGTAGCCATCATCATTGATGTAATAATGTATTCCTTCAGTCAATTCCTTCATATTCGGCTAATAAGCGTTTCAGTTCAGCATCTTTTTCTTTTGGAGGCAATACTGCGGGTAAAGAAAAGCAGATATAATGAATACGATTGCTTCCCGCTATGTCGAGTGATTCGTAATGCGTCTTAATCTGTAGTTCTTTATCAATATCATTTTGTTGATATACATCGTCAATATCCTGATGCACAGTGCAACCATACAACTCCGTTACCAGCCTGGTAAACTTATAGAGGTCGGGGCTATCCGTTTTAAGGTTGATGCGTCCGCCCGGCTTCAGTACCTGTTCGTATAGACGAAGAAATTTCGGGTGAGTCAGTCTTTTCTTTGCTTTTGAAAAACGCAGTTGCGGATCGGGAAAGGTGATCCATATTTCGTCTACTTCGTTGCTGGAAAAATAATCTGTAAGCTGGTCAATTTGTGTGCGGAGAAACGCAATATTGTTGAGTCCGAGTTGCAAGGCTTTACGTGCGCCTACCCACAGGCGATTTCCTTTGAGGTCGATACCGATAAAGTTGCGCTGAGGATAGAGTTGACCCAGGCCTAGCGCATATTCTCCCTTGCCGCATGCAAGTTCGAGGGTGATAGGATTTTTGTTTTTAAAAAAATCGTCCCAGTGACCTGCCATATCCTTTGGAAATTGCAGCACATTGGGAAAAGTGGTGAGCTCGGCAAACCGAGCAAGTTTTTTTTGGCCCATGGGGTGCCAAAGGTACTATTTCGGGCAGGGAAGATGAAAGTTAAAAACCCACCCGCCCGTAGGCAGGCTAAAAGATAAAAGTGGTTTCCAGTCGGACACTCCGAGTGAATACCACTTTTATCTTTTTTAGCGATCTCAAAACTTAACTGAGAATCCTAATCCCACTAAAGACTTAATCTGCATTGCTGCAGATTTTTGATTTTTTCCAAACAGTCGCACATCGTCGTCATAGATCAGGTCAATGGCCCATGTAAGCGAAAATACTTTCGACAATTTTACCTGCAGCAGGTTCGTCATATTCACATCTATATTCTGTGGATTGCGACGGTAGTTGGAGAAGAGATCGAGGCGGCCCTTGTAGGTTATGTTCTTATTGAATTCCTTGAAGTAATTGATCGTTGCAAAAGCTCCAAACTCAAGGTTGCTTTTTTCGCCCGGAGTTACGCCATACAGTCCCTGGTTGGCAAGTATTGTATCTTTTACAATCACCCAACGTGCGGTGGCGGGTGACAGGAAGATGGAAAGATTAGTAGTAGGTTTATAATCAAGACCGATACCCAATAGAATGTATCCTGGTGCCATGAAGTTGGAAGAATATTTTCTAGGTGCATCTTCAGGGTAAGTATAACCTTTGAAAAACTGCGATCGGATATTGAATAACCCGGCCAGGTTGAGTTTGGGTGCCAGTGCATAGCCGTATTTGGATAGCAGGTCGAAACGGTCATCATTTTTACGGCTACCGAGGCTTGTAGTGTTGACGTAACCAAGATTGAAGTCGAACGTATTGTCCCAGCTATGCCTGCCTTGTTTATAAAAAGCGTACAGGCTTAGCAGTGAGTTTACGGAAAGGGAGAAGTCTTCACCACCCGCTGCCCAGTTGCTGAGAGATCCCTGGGATATATTAAGGCTGTAGATACCTCCTGTGCGCCAGGTTTTGGGAA
>CBFGYO010000156.1:0-9102 GCA_965652975.1 uncultured Chitinophagaceae bacterium
TTCTTTTAATCCCGACCGTGCGCCATTTAACATAATGTAAATTATAAGAAAAAAGAACTCAGCGTTTTAATATCTTTAAACCATGAATCTCCGGGAAACATTGCTAGCAGTACATTCCAGAGCCCAATCAGATAAAGTAGTAAAATGGATCGGTAACAGCCAGGAACGCTTTGATGAGCTATTCAAACTTTTTACTGGCAATGAAGACCGAGTAATATCTCGCGCAGCCTGGCCGCTTAGTTATGCCGTACAGGCGCACCCCGAATTGATCCATAAACATTTTTCAAAGTTCGTCGGCAACCTTCAGCGCCCAAACCTTCATGACGCGGTTAAACGCAATACCATGCGTGTACTCCAGGAAATCTCGATCCCTAAACGGTTCCAGGGCGAGATCATGAACACATGCTTTACCTATATCTCCGATCCTGCCGAAAAACCAGCGGTCAAAGCATTTTCACTGACCGTCCTCCAAAACCTCGCGCGACAATATCCCGATATCCGCCAGGAACTCAAACTGGTGATCGAATCACAATGGGAAAACGAATCTCCCGCATTTAAATCCAGGGCCAAAAAAATACTCAGGGAATATCAATATCGCTGAACCATTCGGATCACTCGTTGTGACCTTCGTGGTTCTTTGTGTTCTTCGTGATCCCTTATGGCAATGAATTTCCCACGAACACTACGAATCACAAAGGCCACTACGAATAAAAAAACTTTTATCTTTTATCTTTTAACTTTTATCTAATCTCTTCGTCGGTTTATAAAACTCCCGGAAAATAAGCCGCAGATTCTGATCATACGTTACATAACTCCACAACCAATTGAAGAAAACAGAAATCCTGTTCTTCACACCTAAAATAAGTAACAGGTGCAATCCCATCCACACCATCCATGCAAAGAACCCCCCAAAATGAATTTTTGGTTTTGGAATATCTACGACAGCAAGGTTACGACCTACCGTAGCCATTGATCCCTTATCGAAATACTCAAACTCCTGTATATAATCACTGTTGCCCTTTCTTTCCATCAACCTCAAATTGCCAGCCAGCAAATCTGCCTGCTGCATTCCCACCGGCGCTACCTGTGGATGACCATTCGGGTATTTCGGTGTTTCCATATAGGCAACATCACCGATTGCATAGATATTACTGTTGCCCTGCACGAGGCAATGTCTATCAACCTTTATCCTGTTACCTTTTGTGATCAGTGTTTTATCAATACCTGTTGGCACATTGCCTTTAATGCCCGCGGCCCAAATAACCGTGGCTGCCGGTATCGCTGGTCCGTTTTTTAATTGTACCTGCTGACCATCGTAATTCTCAACCAGCGTTTCCGTTAATACGGTTACACCTAACCGTTGCAGGTATTCCCGTGATTGTGCCGCCGATTTTTCACTCATGTTTGCCAGCGTTTTGGTACCACCTTCCAATAAATAAATACCCATGCTGGAAAAATCGAGTTCCGGGTAATCTTTGGGTAACACATACTTCTTCATTTCAGCCAGCGCACCCGACACTTCTACACCGGTAGGTCCGCCACCAACCACAACGATATTCATTACGCGCTGCAGTGCTGCCGGATCTGTGATAGTATGCGCATCTTCGAATAACTGCAATAAACGATGTCTTATTTGCAGTGCTTCCACGGTCGACTTCATGGGGAAAGCATATTCCGCCAATTGTGCATTTCCAAAAAAGTTGGTATCGGCACCTGTGGCCAGCACCAGCACATCGTACGTTATCTCTTCAATATCCGTAACGATCTTGTTGGCTGACGGTACCACCTCTTTTAGTTCCGCCAGTCGAATTTTTACATTCCTGCTTTTCTGAAACACTTTTCTTAATGGAAAAGATATATTACTAGCGTCAAGCCCTGCTGTGGCAACCTGGTAAAATAAGGGCTGGAACTGGTGATAGTTAAATTTGTCGACAAGTATTACTTCGAAGCCTGCTTTATTGTTGAGTTTGCGAGCCAGCCGAAGCCCGCCAAATCCACCGCCTACGATTACTATTTTCATTGCCTGCCTGTTTTGGGTTCAAATTTACACAATTTTCAATAATTTTTGAAAATATAGGAACTTATTATCTGCTCCCCTTCAAAAAATTCCTATTTGAGGGCATCAAATTTCGTCCCAACATCAAAATCACGCAGGAATAACCAGGTAAAAAGGCATTAATGAAGCGATCAATACAGCATTCGCACTTTGATCGATTCTTTCACTTCCTTCAATAGCTGCAGTGCCCTATTCGAAAGCTGCTTGTCAACATCCAGTACTACATACCCAATATCATCATTCGTCTTCAGGTACTGGCCCAGTATATTGATCTTATCCTTCGACAGTCGAGTATTGATCTCCGAAAGTACGCCGGGCACATTTCGGTGTATATGTAAAATACGATGCGAACCCTCCTGTGGCGGCAATGCGAGCGCAGGAACGGTGTGCGATCCAAAGGTGATGCCCTTTTCGAGGTAATTGAACAATTTCACACTCACATCTTCGCCAATATTTTGTTGCGCTTCTTCAGTAGAACCACCGATATGCGGTGTTAGGATTACATTGGGCAGGTCTTGCAATGGGGTTTGAAACCGGTCGCCATTTTTTTCGGGCTCCCAGGGATACACATCAATGGCTGCTCCACCAATATGCCCATCTTCGATACTCTTCCGCAATGCGTCCAGGTCCACTACCTCACCTCTTGCATAGTTGATGATGATGGCCCCCTTCTTACACTGCTTAAGCGTATTCTTATTTATTATATTCTTTGTTTGGGAGGTTTCCGGTACGTGCAGCGTTACGATATCTGCTTTTCCTAAAACATCTTTCAATGATTTACCATCTACTGCATTTCCCAGCGGCAACTTCGTTTCCACATCATAAAAAAGCACTTTCATACCGAGGCTCTCTGCCAGCACACTTACCTGCGAACCAATATTGCCATAGCCAATAATGCCCAGGGTTTTTCCTCGCAATTCATAACTACCCTTTGCATCTTTCATCCAGATACCTTCATGCGCTGCTTTATTTTTATCAGGAATGCGGCGTATCAGCATAATAGATAAACCAATCACCAGTTCCGCTACCGAACGGGTATTAGAATAAGGTGCGTTAAAAACCACCACACCGTTCCTTGTGGCGGATTTAAGGTCCACCTGGTTTACACCAATACAAAAACATCCTATCGCCTGTAGCTTGGTCGCCGCTGCAAGGATATTCTTCGTGATCTGCGTTTTCGAACGAATACCTAGTATGTGTACGTCTTTGATCTCGTGGATCAACTCTTCTTCGGTGAGGGCCTTTCCGATCTTATCCACCTGCACATAGCCCTGCTGTTTAAAATTCTTTACAGCGATATCACTTATATTCTCTAAAAATAGAATCCTGATCTTTTCTTTGGGATAGCTTGTTTTTTCGATAACTGGCATCTTCTGGCGTTATTTCAATTATTGCCCGAAAATAATCAAATAACGGTATGAAAATTGGAACAAGGTTTACTTCAACGGCTATGAGATATTGAACAATAAAATAGTTCACATGATGTTGAAAAAATATAGCCGGAATATTGGTTCCTATGTTACAACTTTATATATTGTCAGTCAATTATCTTTTGAAAACCGCGATCTATACCATATTGCTGTCAGCATTGCTGATTGGTTGTAATCTCTACTCTGGAAAACCGGCAGAAAAGCCCAAAGAGGAAGATTCACTGGCCTACTATCCCCCTACTCCCGCTGCTTTACCAAAATCTGAATTCAGGCGATATCACCGCGAATTGACCACGTATTTCCAGGAAAAACTCATAAAAAGAGGGTTTAACGGTGGAATTCTCGTGGCCAAGGACGGAAATATCATTTATGAAAAATATGTTGGCCGGGCAGATCTGCGTAAAGATGTAGCTATGAATGATTCCACATCGCTGCACATCGCATCGGTCGGTAAAACATTCACGGCCGTGGCCATTTTAAGGATGGTGCAGGACAATAAGCTTTCCCTCAACGATACAATGTCCAAGTTTTTCCCCGGCTTTCCATATCCCGATGTGACTGTAAAAATGTTACTGAACCATCGCAGCGGTCTTCCCAATTATGTTTATTTCATCCCCAACAGCAAAAAATGGGATCAAAAAACAATGGTAGGCAACCAGGAAGTGATCGATTTTCTTTACAATGAACAGCCTAAAAAACTATTCAAAGCTGGTACACGTTTCACGTATAGCAATACCAATTACCTTTTGTTAGCCGCTATTATTGAAAAAGTAAGTGGACAGTCTTTCCCCGAATACATGCGTAATACGATATTCCTGCCATTACAGATGAATCACACTTTTGTGTATACACCGGCAGATTCGCTTACAGCAATTCCATCTTTCAACTACAACACAACTCTCTGGCAGAATGATAATTTGGAAAACACCTACGGAGATAAGAATATTTATTCCACTCCACGTGATATGCTGAAATGGGACCAGGCGCTTTACACCGATCAATTGCTGAATAAAGCAATGCTTGATTCTGCATTTGCTCCCTATAGTTTTGAAAAGCCGGGCACACATAATTATGGTCTTGGTTTCCGCATGCTATTACTGCCAAACGGCAAAAAGGTGATCTATCACTTCGGCCGCTGGCATGGTTTCAATGCCGCTTTTGCAAGATTGACGGATGAAAAAGCAACAGTGATCATTCTCGGTAATAAATATACCAGCAGCGTTTATACAGCGGCCCGAGGTTCTTACGATATATTCGGTAATTACCTGAAGCCCGGCGATAGCAATGAGGAAGAAGCCGAGGGCCTGGTAAAACGCCAACAAACTCCTTCACCAATGACGGTATCGAGTACAGAAAATTCCCGTACCGTCGCTGCAAAAAAATAATCTGCTCCAATACGATTCAGTAATTTCAGGGCCGGTTTATGCAATTATTCATGCAGTAAAATCGGGTAATGAAAATTCTTTCAGCAGAAGCTATCCGGGATTGGGATCAATATACGATCACACATGAACCCATTAGTTCCATCGACCTCATGGAAAGAGCAGCTCTCGCCTGCGTAGACTGGCTGCAGGAGCAGCAGCTTACCAACAGGTCGTTCACTATTTTTTGCGGCAAAGGAAATAATGGTGGTGATGGATTGGCAATTGCCCGTTTGCTTGCACGTCAGCAGGTACCAGTAAGCGTTTACATACTGGAATTTGGACACCTTGGCACCGCCGATTTCCAGGCAAACCTGGAGCGACTGCATAAGATCCCTTCTATGGATATCCATTTTATTCAAACAGAGGAGCAGTTTCATCCACTGGAAAAAGATACCGTTGTAATTGATGCCCTTTTTGGATCAGGACTCAATCGCAGCCTGGAAGGCGTAACTGCCAAACTTGTTGATCATATTAATAAATCTGGCTGTACCATCATTTCGATTGATATTGCGAGCGGTTTATTTGTTGATAAATCTTCTATCGGCAATAGTATTGTCACACCCGCTTACACACTCAGCTTTCAATGTTATAAGCCCGCCTTTTTATTTGCAGAAAATGAAAAGTATACGGGTGATGTGCAAATACTTGATATCGGTTTGCATCATGAATATTTAAAAACTCTCGATATCAACTACGAATTGCTCGATGATGAAATAATTCATGCATTGTTTCAACCAAGAAAATCATTTTCACACAAGGGACATTTTGGTCATGCATTACTGGTAGCGGGCAGCTATGGAAAAATGGGCGCTGCAGTGCTCGCAGCGAGAGCCTGTATGCGTAGTGGAGTTGGATTGCTCAGTTGTCATATCCCCCAATGTGGATACAACGTATTGCAGATTTCGATCCCGGAAGCAATGGTGCTAACCGATTTCAATTCTTCGTTCATTACAAAAATTGATGATGATCTTACTAAGTATGATGCAATTGGTATAGGCCCGGGTTTGGGAACGGCATCCGAAACCACATTGATGCTGCACGATTTACTGCAAACATTTCATGGCCCGCTTGTAATAGATGCCGATGGATTGAATGGTATTGCAAAACAGGAACACCTGTTGAAAATGATCCCTGCCGGGTCGATACTTACCCCACACCCAAAGGAATTTGAAAGGATGTTTGGCAAATCGGCGAATGATTTCGAACGGGCAGCACTTGCTTCGCAAAAAGCGCAGGAATTGAAAGTTGTTATGGTTTTAAAAGGTCATCATACGCTGATCGCATTGCCCAACGGCAGTTGTTTTTTCAATAGCACCGGCAATGCAGGCATGGCGACTGCAGGCAGTGGGGATGTGCTGACGGGGATACTTACGGGTTTACTCGCACAGGGTTATAAAAGCAGCGATGCAGCGATGCTGGGTACTTATCTTCATGGTCGTGCGGGCGATATTGCCGCCAGGCGCGTTTCAATGGAATCGCTGATCGCGAGCGATATTATTGAACAACTTGGGGCAGCGTTCCAGTTTATTTATTAACCAAGGCTGGGCTACAAAAGTTCCAACCCCTCTCTAAATACCTCATGCCGTTAGAGCCAGGTAAGTTTTTAGAAAAATTACCTGCATCCTGTTTTGTGAGTAGAAATACAGGGTTACTTTTTATGTAATTCGGAATAAAAGCTATCATACATTTCCAAACCTGCTTATGAAATATATCTTTCCCCTCCTCGCCGTCATTTTACTGCTGATGGCCTGCAATAATTCAAATGTGAATGACCTGATAACTACTCCTGATAATATCAAGGTTGAAGAATATACGGTCGATATTGAAAAGGATACCACGTTGCGAACATCAAATGGGGCCCTGATAAAGATCCCGAAAGGAGCTCTCGTTGCAACGAAAGGCAAGTCGGTTGTACTGGAAATAAAAGAAGCTTATACGATTGCGCAAATGGTTAAGTCAGGATTGACCACGGCCTCGGATGGTAAACCTTTATCCAGTGGAGGGATGATGTATATTAATGCAAAGGACGATCAGGATGTTACGATCAACAAACCAATAGAAATCTCCCTACCATCAAAATTCCTCGAAAAGGATATGCAATTGTATAAAGGTGTAACGAATGATGACGGCACTATCAATTGGGTGAATCCTGAAGCGCTGCCCGAAAATGAAAAACTAACTACAATTATAAAGGGACAGCTTTTGTTTGAGAGTGAATGTGCCAGTTGTCATGGTCTAGGTGTCAATAAAACAGGACCTGATCTCGCTCATTTTAAAAAACGGTATCCCTTTGAAGGCGACTGGAGATATTATCATCACACATTCGAAGTATTACCGAGAGCAGTGGATACTGTAACGAGTGAGTATTCCGCCAATGTCAGAACTCATTATCCTGACTTTTTCCTTTATAAATGTTTTTTGAAAAAAACCTGGCCGGGCCCAACCGCTTCTTATAAGTATAATTCGGATTCAGACGATACTTACGGTAAAATTTTCGAGTATATTCAGAATGAAAGTGACCGAAGAAGCATTGCTTTACCCGCACATTCTTACCTAATGGATTGTGCCGATAGCTGTGCCATTTATAAAGAAACCATATCAGGTATTCAGCATCAACAGGAAAAAATAGTAAAGGAGCGCCAGGCACTCATTAAAGAAAACGGACCTCTTGTAATAAATACCTGGGATTCCACCTGGCCTGTTTCGCAAGGGCCAATAACCCGCGACCCGGAAAAAGTTGCTCCTGAAGAGTACGAGGCTGAATATTACCAGTTCAATATTTCCAGTTTCGGCTGGATCAATATTGATATGCTGCTTAATGATGTACCGGGCGTAGAAGAGAGTGAATTGTTTGTAAAGGTCACAGGTGATTATCAAAAACGTATCAAAACCTACCTGATCATCCCCTCCACCAAAACTTATGGTGAAGGTGGTCCTGCTGACCGGAATAAGGAAGAGTTTGCTTTTTTCTATAAAACCGGTAAGATCCCACTTCCGCAGAATGCGACAGCTTATATACTCGCTATTACGGATACCGAAGCAGGCCCGGCATGGGGTATAAAAGAATTCATAACCTCACGATCACAAACAATCGAAATTTCATTGAGCGTTGGTACAAAAGAAGGTTTTGATAAAGCAATAAACCAGTTAGCCCTGGACCGACTTCATATTAAAGTGGATGATTCAGTAAATGCCGACTCCATCCGGCAGGCTGACAAACAAATCAAAACATTTGAAGCGGCATTGTTGAATGCCGAACGACTAAAACCCAAAGGTTGCGATTGTGAGTGTGGTTCAGAAGGTGACGCGGGGACGGTATACCGATAGGTATAGTGAATCGTCGTTTCCTATTTGATTTACAGCACTGAATTACCATTCCTAACCTTAAAATCAGCACTTTAAAATTCCCACTCATCCCCTATCTTTGCCGTCCTTTAAATTTAGATTAAGAAAAAAGGCTTATGGATAAATTGATCTATCTCGTTCCCGCAATGGGACTTATAGGATTGCTGTACACGTTCATCAAATTCAATTGGGTTGCAAAACAGGATGCCGGCAGTGAGCGCATGAAAGAGATCAGCGCTTATATCGCTGAGGGCGCCATGGCCTTTCTGAGAGCCGAGTGGAAAATTCTCGGGTATTTTGTGGTGATCGTTGGAATTTTATTAGCCGTCATGGCTTCTGCCAATCCTCACTCCCACTGGTTGATTGCCATTGCATTTATTGTAGGTGCGGTATTTAGCGCCACAGCCGGATACATCGGTATGCGGGTGGCTACCAAAGCAAATGTGCGGACCGCACACGCTGCGCGTAGCAGTTTGTCCAAAGCATTGAATGTATCCTTTACGGGTGGTGCAGTAATGGGCCTGGGCGTTTCCGGCCTTGCTGTACTCGGCCTGGGTGGATTGTTTATTGCATTCAAGATGATCTTCGTACCCGACGGTTCAAGTGTGAACGGTCCAGAGATGTTTAAAATGATTGAAGTGCTCACCGGTTTTTCACTGGGAGCTGAATCAATAGCTTTATTTGCGCGTGTGGGCGGTGGTATCTATACCAAAGCTGCCGATGTGGGCGCCGACCTGGTAGGTAAAGTAGAAGCAGGAATACCTGAAGACGATCCGCGCAACCCTGCAACTATCGCCGACAACGTAGGTGATAATGTAGGCGACGTAGCCGGTATGGGTGCTGACTT
>CBFGYO010000157.1:0-8997 GCA_965652975.1 uncultured Chitinophagaceae bacterium
TGTGATGAATCACGCTTTCTTTAATGAACGGATGATTTTTTGCAATCAATGGTGCCCTGGCCATGGCCCTGGCTGTTACAAACATGATGAGACCGATAAATCCAAGTGCAATACCAAAGTCATATAACAACATCGGTACATGATTGGGCGAAATGGCCGGGAATACCATCTGGAAGAAATCCAGCCAGTGTCCGAATATGATCAGCAATGCCATGAATGTAATAGTGCCATAATTTCTTTTAGCTCCCCTCGTCATCAGTATTAATAATGGTGCGAGGAAGTTGATCAGGAACATCAGCCAAAACACTCCACTGTAAATGCCTTGCGAACGTGGTTTAAAGTAGATTGTTTCTTCAGGAATGTTCGCATACCAGATAAGCATGTACTGTGAAAACCAGAGGTAGGTCCAGAAGATCGAAAAGGCAAACATGAATTTACCGAGATCGTGAAGATGCTCCTGGTTGGTAAGTTCCAGGTAGTTGTTGTTTTTCATAAACACAACAAACAATGTGATCAACGCTACGCCAGCTACAAATGTGCTTGCGAATGTATACCAACTATACATGGTAGAATACCAGTGCGCATCGATGCTCATCAGCCATAACCATGGAGTTGACGACATTACGGTAAGTGCAAAAAGCACGATGAATACTGCCGCCCATACCGTATTGTTCCAAATGTATTTCTTTCCTTCTTCTACATTCAAAGGTTTGTCATCAATACTGCGTGAAAGTTTACGCATTTTCCATCCAAGCACCGACCATCCCACGATGGTGATGATGGTCCATACTGCAAAAAAGCCTTTATTCAGAAATCCCTTTTTATGCGATAGCACTTCGTCTTCCGACACATGATGCGTATCTGTCCAATGGTAAATAGTGTGATTATCGCTGAAACAAATCGCAAGGAGTACAACAAGACTGATAAGGCCAATTACAGGCACACAGGCAGAGATGGCTTCTGTAACACGGCGAAACGACATTTGCCAGCCGCCCCATGCAAGCGTGGTGGCACAAATAAAGAACATGGCTGCATTGGTTACCAGCAGGAAGTAAACACTGTTTTGCAACAGCGATCCCCAGAACCGGGCGTTGTCATGATCATCATGCTTACCACCATGCGTGGCAATATATAAAGCGATGATTGCTATAAGGCCAATAGCCATCAAAACAAATGCTACGCTGTTATATCGCTTTGGCACTAAAAAATTTTCCCGGATAGACATCAGTATTCTTTTATGTTTGGTCAAACAGTAATTACATTTTTGTTGCAACAGCGGCGCTATCAGTCTTCGCCGTTGCTGTGCTGTCGGTGGTTGCTTTTACAGCACCTCCAGCTTGTTGTTGCCTGATATACGCTATCACCATCCAGCGCTGGCTGGTGTTTAACTGTGATGCATAACTTCCCATCTGGCCTTTGCCGTATGTAATAACGTGAAACATCGTTCCATCGGCAAGTGCCTTCATATCATCGCCCTTCAGGTTTTTGGGTGCGGCAGGATAGGGGCCATTACCATCTTTCCATAAAGGTCCGTTTCCATCGAGCTTGGTACCGTGACAAATACCGCAATTAACCAGGTACAATCTTTCTGCTTCCACAAAATCTATAGAAGCCGTGTCGATCTGGCTTTTAAAAGCTGCCGATTGTTTGTAACCCGAAGTATCATTTGTATAGGGAAATGCAGCCATATCGCCCCGGGCAATTGTACCAGCTACTGGCTGGTAAGTATAATAAATCTTCGACTGGTCGGCTCTGCTCCAGGCATTGCGCTCCATGGTAAATTTCGAAGTGTCGTAGCCGGCATATGTTTCAAAAGCCCTGCTATAATACATATCAGGCATATAGGTGCTGCCCGGGTTGTTTTTTCCTTTACAACCGGCAATCGCCACGATACAACCTGTTATGATCAAAAATTTTCTCATCACCTGTTTTTATTAAAAAGATTAATGAACTACCACTTCTTCTCTCCTCTCAAAGCGCATTGTGTCTTTATCGTAGCGGCCAAGCCACCAGCCAGTTTCTTTGTATTCAACCTTTACATCAGACGCACCAATACTTTGCAAAAAGGCCATCGCTTCAGCTTCGTTTGTTTTATCGGTGCATTCCAGCGCCATCACAAACGTATCGTCTGTTGAACGCGGATTGAAATGATCCTTTTTTACAAACGGAGCCAGTTGGCACAGGTAACAAAACGTCAACACCATACCCACTGCTGCAAACAAAACCGTCAACTCGAATGTAATAGGTATCCATGCGGGTAATGCAAAGAATGGTTTACCGCCAAAGTTGAGCTGCCAGTCTACGGTCAATGCCCAGGTAATAAATCCGAGTGCTGTCATGGTACCAGTGATACCATATATAAAGCCGGCGGTATGCAAACTTGTATCGCGAAGTCCCATAGCTTTATCCAGCCCGTGAATCGGGAATGGCGTAAACACATCATGGATCTTATAGCCGGCACGGCGTACTTTTTTCACCGCAGGAAAAAGTACCGCTTCGTCGTAAAAATTACCAACTACGAATTTTTTTACACCCATTGTTTTTCTTTTTTTCGAGTCTCCGACTGCGAGCCTCGAGCTTTTTTGGACTCAATAATTAGGTTCCCATTTATTTTTTTATGCCGCTTAACTTCGGCTTCAAGCTCGCAGCTCGAGGCTCGCAGCTCGAAGCTCGCAGCTCGAAGCTTCTCTAAGCTCCATGATCATGCCCATGCTTCTCCACAAATTCCTCTGTCGATTCCTTTTCCACCACATCCATCTTCTCTTTATAATTTTCACCGCTGCGTTTTAATATATGTTTGATCTCGGCGATGGCGATTACGGGGAAGAATTTGGAGAATAAGAAATAACAGGTAAAGAACAATCCAAATGTTCCCATATAAAATCCAACCTCCCAGATCGTCGGCGTATAATAAGTACTCCACGCAGATGGCAGGTAATCACGATATACTGAAGTAACGATGATCACAAAACGTTCAAACCACATCCCGATATTAACGAGGATGGACATGAAGAAGGTGACGAACAAATTTCTTCTCATCCGGCGGAACCAGAATATCTGTGGCGACAATACGTTACATCCCATCATCAGCCAGTAACTCCAGCCGTATGGGCTATTGAGGTTAAGCCTGTTTTGGAAAAATGCAAATGCTTCAGCATCCACGGCACTATACCAGGCCATGAATAACTCAGTGAGGTAAGCAATACCCACGATGGATCCCGTAAGTACAATTACCTTATTCATCACCTCGATGTGCTCAATGGTAATGTAGTCCTCGAGGTTGAGCACCTTACGTGTTACCACCAATAGTGTTTGCACCATCGCAAATCCTGAGAAGATGGCACCCGCAACGAAGTAAGGAGGGAAGATAGTAGTATGCCATCCCGGTACTACCGATGTGGCGAAGTCGAAGGATACGATAGTGTGTACTGAAAGTACCAGCGGTGTACTCAATCCGGCGAGTACCAGCGACAGGGCTTCGTGGCGCTGCCAGTGCTTCGTCGAACCCGTCCAGCCAAATGCTGCTACACCATAAAACATTTTTCGCCATTTTAATTTTGCGCGATCGCGCAAAGTGGCGAGGTCAGGCAATAATCCTGAATACCAGAATAAAAGTGATACGGTAAAATAAGTTGAGATCGCAAATACGTCCCACAACAATGGTGAGTTGAAGTTCACCCACAACGGACCACGTGTATTGGGATAAGGTAATACAAAGAACGCGTTCCACACACGACCCATGTGCCAGATGGGAAACTGACCAGCACACATTACCGCAAAGATGGTCATCGCTTCAGCCGCCCTGTTTACACCGGTTCTCCATCCCTGGCGAAACAATAATAAGATCGCTGAGATAAGTGTTCCGGCGTGACCGATACCTACCCACCACACGAAGTTGGTGATGTCCCAACCCCAACCGATGGTCTTATTCAGGTTCCATTGTCCCGTACCATAAATTACTTCCATGGTTACAGACAGAATACCAAATGCAAGTAATGCCACCGAAATAAGAAAACCTATCCACCATAATTTGGAGGGTTTTGCTTCCACCGGGCGGCAAATATCTTCTGTCACCTGGTGATAATCCTTGTTGCCTTCAACCAGCGGCGGTCTTACCTGTGATTCGTATCGGAGTAATGCCATATTTAAATCTTTGAGCTGCCAACTAAAAGCTACAGCCTTTATTATTTATATTATCAGTGTTCCTTTTCGCTCCCGCTCTTTTCTCTTCCTCGCTCCCGCTCTGTTTCCCGCTCTGTCTCTCTAGTGTGCTTCTTCCTTTTTATGTTCGCCTGCCGGTACCGCAGCGTCATCATGACCACCAGTGCCTACAGGATGTGTTGATTGTTCAATTATTTCGTTTGTGTTACGAACTTTTGCCAGGTAGCTCACATTTGGCAATACGTGCAATTGTTCTAACACATAAAAACTGCGCCCCACATTCTCTTCCCTTATTTTATTAATTGCACTTCCTTTATCGTGTACATTACCAAACACGATCGCATCAGCAGAGCATGCCATCTGGCAGGCAGTTTTTGCATCACCATCAACAAGCGGGCGATCCTGTTTTTTTGCATCGAGCTTGGCTGCCTGCAATTTCTGCACGCAGAAAGAACATTTCTCAATTACACCACGTGAGCGCACTGTAACATCAGGATTCAATACCATCCTGGTAAGGTCGTCATTCATCTGCTCTACCACAGGGTCGAGCTTACCTACCAGTTTCTGATCGCGGTTGTTAGGGAAGCTATCTGCTCCTGTATAGTCGGCCCAGTTGAAACGACGTACTTTGAAAGGACAGTTGTTGGCGCAATACCTTGTACCGATGCAACGGTTATAGGTCATATGGTTCAGACCTTCCGCGCTATGGTTAGTAGCAGCTACAGGACAAACATTTTCACAAGGAGCATTATCACAGTGCTGGCAAAGCATAGGCTGGAATACTACCCCTTTCAAATCATCAGGGTTGTTGTCGCTTGATACAAAATAGCGGTCGATACGCAGCCAGTGCATATCGTGGTAGCGAAGCACTTCGCTTTTACCTACTACCGGTACATTGTTTTCTGCATGGCAGGCTACTACGCAGGCTCCGCATCCGAAGCAGGCATTCATGTCGATGTTCATACCCCACTTCAATCCGGGTTGAGCATGATCTCCATACAACGTACCTTCTTTACGGAAATTAGTCCCCTCTTTTTCATGACCCACCATGCTGCTTCTGCCGTAATCGTCGGCGAGTTTTTTGCGGTAGGCCGGGATCGTACCAGGATGCGCTTTAAAAGTAGCGAGTGTTGTTTCACGTACTACATATTCGCGATCCTCGTAGGAGTTGTGTATCTGTGTTTGCGCTACCTTATGCTTTGCTGAAGTTTTTTCAACAGTAGCATCAGCTATATTACTTATTGTAGTGCCGTTGAATGATGCAAGCGGAAACACATTCTTTCCAACTCCATCAGCCGTTCTTCCCAATGCTGCCGAACGACCATAACCAACAGCCACTGCAATGGTATTTGCATTCATTCCGGGAATAACCAGCACAGGTAATTCAACGGGATCTTTCCCACCGACAGTAATGCGTATTACTGGCTTGGAAGGGAAATATTCGTAGTTGTTACTTTCTTTTTCAGATCCATCTATCAGGTTAAGGCCCAGCAATTCTTTTGCTGCCGTCATGCTTATCAAAGCATAGTTGTCCCAGGTAGCTTTTGAAATTGCATCTGGCAATTCCTGCAACCATGGGTTGGTAGCGCCTGAACCATTTCCGATTGAAACTTTTTCGTACAATACCACTTCGTACGTGCCGCTTTTTTTACCGGCCCCAAGTGCTGAAGCAGCAGTGGCGACATTTCCACCGCTATATGTGCCCCGCCCTCCCGTTGGAGCAATCACAGCCGGAGTATCCAGTGGCGCCGCAGTAGTAGTGGTATCAACCTGTGGAGCTGTAGTGGTAACTGCAGTTGAAATGCCTTTTGTATCCACTATTCCATCCTGTAATGCTTTTGGATACGCATCTTCACCACCGAGCTTACCTGTCCAGTAATTTTTTACATAAGTATCATAAGAAGTCGCATTGCCAGTCCATTTCAACAATGCATCCTGGTAAGCACGTGTTTTGAATAACGGATAGATAGTCGGTTGAATAAAGCTGATATATCCGGCTTTAGGTTCGGCATCGCCCCAGCTTTCAAGATAATGATGGGTAGGAAGGCTGTAATTACAAAGCGCAGTTGTTTCATCCATTCTTTCATTGAATGAAACAGTAAGTTTTACCTTTCCAAAGGCCGAAACTATTTTTTTGCTGTCGAAATAATTATAAACGGGATTGGCTCCATATACTAGCAGTGCACCAATACGGCCCGAATCCATTTCATTTACCAAATCCACCAGGTCTTTATCGATGCCCTGGCGATAGTTTACCGGTACCGACCAATCAATAGTAGTACCATTAGCACCAATTGCATTGTTGATGGCGTTTACAATAGTTTGAACGTTTACATCATTGCTGCCGCACACAACAAGTGAAGCACCGCTATTAGCTTTCAAATCATTTGCAACCTGTGCAATGCCTGCTTTCAGTTTTGCATCCGCAATTGCCGGTGCAGAAACTGAACCATCCAATGCTGCAAGCAATGCGAGTGCTACAGCTCCTGTTTCAGAAGGGCGATGTGTAAATCGCTCATCGGCAGTGGCACCAGTAGTGCTCAGGTGACCTTCAAACTGGTAATGCTTGCTCATTACCGGGTTTTTTTCATTGATCTTACGACCTGTTGCGTATCCTTTTGCATTTTCAACAGGGCTTAGCCAGGTAGCCAGGAAGTCGGCGCCGAGGCTTACTATTACTTTTGCTGCAGCGAAATTATAAGTTGGGAGTTTTCTTCCAAATCCACTTGCTTCATTGGCGAGCAACATGCCGCTGTATGAAACAGGGTCGGCCGTTACGTGACGGCTACCGGGATACTTGGCAAGAAACTCAGAGATTATCTGTTTAGTAGAAGGTGAAGTAATGGTGCTGGTGAGCAATACTACTGGTCCCGTAGCTGCAGCCAGTGCATCACTTATAGATTTATCAATTGCTTCGTAGGTGATTTCTTCAAACTGGTTGCCTTTTCTTATTTGAGGAAAGCGAAGGCGGTGCATATCATACAGGTCGAGTACAGAAGCCTGTGCCCGCGCCGTTGTTCCACCTTTTGTAAATGAGCAAAGGTCGTTTCCTTCTATTTTGATAGGGCGACCATCTCTTACTTTTACGAGTACGGGTATCACATCACCATCCTGAACATATGTAGAAGCATAATATTTCGCTACTCCGGGTACAATGTTTTCTGGTTTGTTAGCAAACGGTATCGCCTTTCTTACCGGCGTTTTACAACTTGCTGCCAGGGTGGCTGCGGCTGTACTGAAGCCAAGATATTTAAGGAAATCGCGTCGAGGGGCTTTCGCGTCTACCAGTCCTTTATCGTCAAACCCTTCAAAAGGCAGTTCTTCGCGAAATTCATCCTGCTGTTGCTTTTGGAATTCTCCGTCGTTATTGACCTCCCCGAAACTTTGCCAGTACTTTTTATGGCTCATTTAGTACAATTTGAAAATGTGAAAAACTGGAATTTGAAAATGAGTTTCCCGTAATCCGGATCTATTTGTCACACTGGTAATATGTGTTGTTAGTAGTGACATTTTTGACATTCCAATCCACCAATATCCTTTACCGTCACGCTGTCCATCTTTCCTGATTTGATATCGTTGTGAAATCTCTCGTAAATACTATAGAATTTGTTGCCGCCAGTGCTGTCGCTATAATTGAAATCAACTTTCGTTTCGCGGTGACAGTTTACACACCAGCCCATGCTCAGATCTGAAGCCTGGTGTACTACATCCATTTCAGTAACTTCTCCATGACAGGTCTGGCATTGTACTTTGCCTGCTCTTACGTGTTGCGAGTGATTGAAGTATACGTGATCGGGCAGGTTATGAATTTTCACCCATTCCACTGGTTTTGCCTTTGAAGGATCCCATGCGTCGGGCTTTGCAGGATCGAAGCCTGCATATTTATATAGCTTGGCAATTTCTGCCGTACCATTTATTTCGTTGCCATCTTTGTCGTGCAAAGGATCGCCTTTATACTCTTTAATCGCTTTGTGACAGTTCATACACACATTAACCGATGGAATTGCTGCATGCTTGCTTTCCCAGGCGTTACCATGACAGTAAAGGCAATTGATCTGGTTGATGCCTGCATGTACCTTGTGAGAATAGAAAATCGGTTGCTCAGGTTCATAATCCTTCTGGCGACCAAGTCCAATCGCTCCTTTTGCCACGAGATAACCACCAGCAATAAAGAAAACAATTGCTGCCATGGCGATATAAACTTTGTTGCGGTAAAAAGGCACCGGCTCCGGGCGATGTATATTCTCAACATCGTCGGACATTTTCTTAAGATTGCTGTTTACTTGCATAAGGATCAATGCAATAACAGCAAGAATCAATGAGATTACACCAAAGATGATTGCATTCTGGTTGCCTTCTGCTGCAGCACCTTTTCCGCCTGCTCCACCCGCACCACCTGCAACCGGCGGCTCCCAGCCCTTTATATAATTCATGATTGCATCTATCTCTGCATCAGGTGTACCATCAAACACCTGCATTTCGCTCGGCGCCCAATTTTGTACTTCTATTGCCCTGGGAATTCCCGCATTTACCGCTTTCTTCCAGTTTTTGATCCACAGATGAAGGTCTGCATCATTGTCCCACCTGCCTTCAACACCGTCGAGGTTGGGACCAGTAAGGTCCTGTCCCATTTTATGGCAGCTAGCGCATTTCGACATAAACAATGACTGCCCATCCTGTGCTGAAACATTTATAATAGAGAGAGTAAAAAAAACAAAAAGTGTAAGCGTTAGTCTTGTGCCAATTGGTTTACTAGGAATCATAGTAACATTTGATCTGATAAAATGTGGATAAAAACCGCTAACCGGCTGCAAAAATAAGTCAGGAACTTAACAA
>CBFGYO010000158.1:0-8850 GCA_965652975.1 uncultured Chitinophagaceae bacterium
TTCGCCCGCTGAATTTTGGCTTTGGTAGCAAAGCCTGTAAATATGGGCACATTTAAATTAAGTGTGAATGCAGATATGTCGAACCAGTCGCCCTGTTTTAAAAAACTAAACTCATTGCGTTGGGCATTTTTATTATAATAACCATTCAGGCTCAGCGTGGGTATACGGCTCAGGTTATATCGTTTGATATTATATTTATTCAACCGGATTCCGAGCTCAGCATACTGCACTTCCTTGCGATCGGTGTACTGGAACATACCTGGGTCAAGCATACCATCACGGATCGAATTTTCATTCAGCGTATCTGTCAGTATCAGCTCACTTTGAACCGGCATGCCCATTAATGTTTTCAAACCCATATAACCATTCGAAATCTGGTTGAGTGCTTTAATTTTTTCCGTTTGCAGGTTGGTGAGCTGCACGTTTACTTTATCTATATCGAGTTTTTCAGCAAAACCATTTTCATAGATAATACGCGTATCCTTCAATAATTTTTCGAAGCGCTCTATATTGGCATCCAGCAATTCTATCTGCTTCCTGCTGGCAACAAGCTGGTAGTATATTTTGTAAATATTGGCTTTGATCAGCTCTTCCGTTACTTCCACGTTCTTACGCTGGAAGTTGAGAATGGTTTCCCGCGCCTGCAAGCCTACAAACACCTGGCCATCGAACAAAAGCTGGTTGAGATTAAGGCCACCTGTTGCGTTCCACTTTACACCAAAGGGAAGTTTTTCAAAAGTACCGGGAGTGCCGCCGAAAAATTCAGCCGGGATAAGGCTGATCGGAAGTTTTACATTGTAGGTCAACGATCCCGACGCACTTAGCTGAGGGTAGGCAGCCGCTGTCACCTCGCGGTTAGTCTCTTCCTGGATCTTTACATCCAGCAAAGCATTTTTTACCATTACGTTGTTCTTCGAAGCGTATTCAACTGCCTGCCGTGCTGAAAATTCATAACGAACAGCGGCAGTATCCGTGGAACGTGTTTGTGCCGATAAAAGCAATGGGAAGAATGCTACTGTAAGGAACAATGCATTGCCTCTATTTCTTTGCATCTTCATAGTGCTGTTTTTTTTGTCTTTGATCATTGTATTTCTGGATAAGTTTATGTCCTTTGATGGTAGCCAGTCCGTATACGAAATGTTCGATAAGTTGTCCTGAGACATTTGCGAGATTATATTTTCCTGGTGGGAAAATGCTTACGTTAAAGGGTATCATCAATGACTCGAGCCTGAACTTGACCATGATGTCTGTATTGAGTTCGGAGCGATATAACTCTTCTTTAATACCCCATTCGATGTTGCGACGTATCATTTCCGCGAGAAACTTGTCTTTATACTCTCTGAAACGCTGGTAGGAGCGGTAATGGAATTTTTCGAGATCATATAGCAACATGGGGTTCATATTGCCGAGCTCTTCCATTATATGTTCCATGGTAAGATATATCTCGTGTACAGCATCCTTCGCATTTTCACGACAGTCCACGCATTCTTTCTGCACTCCACTAATATGAGCCTGTACCACGGCTTCTACCAGCTCATCCTTATCAACGAAATACTGGTATACCGTTTTTTTCGACATCCCAAGGTTATTCGCGATATCATCCATCGACACGGAACGTATTCCAAACTGCATAAACAGTTCCTCCGCCTTATTCTGTATTCTTTCTTTTGTGTCCATACTTCTATTTCGGGGCACAAAACTATGGAAACTTTTTTCGTTACCAAAGTTTCCGTGTGTTTTTTTCACCGAATCCTACATTTATTTCACGCGAACAGCCGTTTGTTTTCTTATGACAGATCATACGGCTTCGATGGTTTTTAAGTTAACTTTACTATCTAATTGGCTGTATATGAAGAAGGGAATTTCCACCTACCTGCCTCGCGAACCTTTTAAATGGAAAAAAGTATTTCAATATTTTCTCCAGGGACTGCTGGTAATTGCGCCCCTGGCCATTACGGCGTATACTATTTATTGGGTGGTGTCGACTGTGGATAGCTGGATACCAATTTTCCGTGAACCGGTACATGATTTCCAGGGTAATGTGATTGGATATCGCGTAAAAAATTATGGGATGGGCTTCCTGGTCGTTTTTGGTACCATCATTCTTGTTGGTTATTTAAGCTCATTTTTTATCCAGTCCAAAATCTTCAACCTGTTTGACAGGTGGCTGGAGAAAACACCGGGCGTAAAGTTTATATACTCCTCTGTACGTGATTTTTTTGGCGCATTTGCGGGAGAAAAAAGAAAATTCCACAGGGCAGTGCTCGCCAATGTATTTGGCAGTGATGTATGGATCGTGGGCTTCCTCACAGATGAAGAGATGCATAAGTTTGATATGGGTGAAGATAAAGTAGCGGTGTATGTTCCACAGGCTTACAATTTTGCCGGGCAACTTTATATTTTGCCCAGGGATAAAGTAAAAAGGATCGAACATATTACTTCTGGTGAGGCAATGAAATATGCGGTAACGGGTGGTGTGGTACATGTAGAAGACGAATCGGAAGAACATAAAAAAGAAAATCTCAAAAAAATTGTAGAAAATAATACGGGTGTGTGAAAAGGATCGTGTTGATGTTATTGTGTGCCTGCATTTACCAGCAATGCCATAGCTGGGGTTTTTATGGTCATCAAAAAATCAACCAGCTCGCCATTTATTTGCTTCCCCCGCAAATGATGTTGCTATTCAAACCAAATGCAGCGTTCCTCGAAGAGCATGCAGTGGATCCGGACAAAAGACGTTATGCTGTTGCAGAAGAGGCGCCACGCCATTATATAGATCTGGACCGTTATGGGCATTATCCATTCGATTCCCTCCCAAGAAAATGGAATGATGCGGTAAACAAATACTCCCGCGATACCATCAATGCACATGGCATAGTACCATGGTGGATACAAACCATGCTTGCAAGGCTTACTACGGCATTCAAAGAAAAAAACCGGGCCCGGATAATTAAATATGCTGCAGAAATTGGTCATTACATTGCCGATGCTCATGTACCCCTGCACACCACCCGCAATCATAATGGTCAACTTACCGGGCAACGTGGTATACATGGATTTTGGGAAAGCCGTGTTCCGGAACTGCTGGCTGACCGCGAATGGGATTTTTTTATTGGCAAGGCAATTTATATCAGCAACCCCGAGCGTTTTATCTGGGCAAGAGTTTTGGAAAGTGCTGCGGCTGTCGATACTGTTTTGAAGAAGGAAAAAGAACTCACCCTTCGTTTTCCCGCCGATCAAAAATTTGCATTTGAAGAACGGAACAATGTTATTACCCGGCAATATTCCAACTCCTTCACCCGACAATACGACGCACTGCTCAAAGGCATGATTGAACGCAGGATGAGACAATCTATCTTCGCTGTAGCCTCCTTTTGGTATACAGCATGGGTAAATGCGGGCCAGCCAGATCTTCGGAATCTCTCCGCATCTAACTTTACCAAGGAAGACAATGCGGAGTTCGAAGCATTGAACCAGGCATGGAAATCAAAAAAGATGCAGGTGAGAGATCATGAATAGTATCATTGCCGTTCATTAAATATTCCTTCGACTTTCCTTAAATTCGTAATATTATTGTCGAATCTTAAATAAGTAAAACCAAAACCAATTGCTTACTATGAGAAACTCTTTGCTAGCCGTACTATTTCTATGCTGTGCAGGCAATCTCTATTCGCAAACTTCTATCGTTAGCTTCAACTCAAGCTGGAAATATCTTGACAATGGTAGTAACCAGGGTACTGCCTGGCGAGCTCTAGCGTTCAACGATGCATCGTGGCCACAGGGCATGGCACAGTTTGGATACGGAGATGGTGATGAAGCTACCGTTGTAAGTTTTGGCGGTAATGCAAAAAAGAAAGACATTACAACCTATTTCAGAAAGTCAGTTACAATTGCTGACGCATCGGTGTTTTCAAGTTATATACTCAGCCTGAAAAGAGACGATGGTGCGGTTGTTTATATTAATGGTGTTGAAGTTTTCCGCAGCAATATGCCTACAGGCACTATTTCATTCACTACAAAAGCCTCATCCGAACCTTCCGATGATGGCAACACAGCACAAAATGTTACTTTACCTGCGGGCACTCTGGTCTCAGGCAATAATGTGATCGCTGTTGAAATACACCAAACAGCCAATAATGGTGCGGATCTTAGTTTCGATCTTTCATTATCCGGTACCGCGGACCTGGCAGCACCGACAGTTACTAATTATTCGCCAGCCGACAATGCTGTAAATGTGGCTAAAGGCGCCAACCTTAGCATCACTTTTAATGAACCTATACAAAAAGGTACTGGTAGCATATTGATAAAAGAGTTTGGCATCGTAACGCAAACAATCGACATTACTTCGGCCGCTGTGTCTGTTTCCGGGAATACCGCAACTATCGACCCAGCCGATTTTTCAAACGACGCATCGGTAAACATTGAAATTGCAGCAGGTGGATTTAAAGATGTTGCCGGCAATGCATATGCAGGTATCGCAGATGCCACAACCTGGAATTTTACAGTTATAGCGGCTGACCTTACAGCACCTACCGTTACTACCTATTCACCTGCAGACGATGCAACAGGTGTAGCTGCAACGGCCAACCTTGTACTTACGTTTAATGAACCCGTGCTGAAAGGCAGCGGATCGATATTGGTGAAACAAGCTGGAGTAACTACGCAAACAATTGATGTAACATCTTCAACCGTCACCGTTTCAGGCAATACAGTTACTATTAATGCTGGAGATTTTTCTGAAAATGCTGCAGTGAATATTGAAATAGCAGCGGGCGCATTCCGCGATGCTAATAACAACGCCTATGCAGGAATTGCAGATGCCGGCACCTGGAATTTCACCGTGGCAGCAGCACCAACAGGACCACAAACACTGGTGGCTTTTGGTACACAATGGAAATACCTCGACAATGGTAGTAACCAGGGCACAGCATGGCGCGCCAGTGCGTTCAATGATGTAAGCTGGTCTGCAGGCAATGCAGAGCTTGGCTACGGAGATGGCGACGAAGGCACGGTGGTAAGCTATGGGCCTGATGCCAATAATAAATATGTGACCACTTATTTCCGTAAAACCATTAATATCACTAACCCCGGAGCATTTGCTTCAATATCTGGTAGCGTATTTCGCGATGACGGTATCGCGATCTATATAAATGGTACGGAAGTATATCGCAACAACCTGGCTGCAGGTGCAGGCTTTACAACGCTAGCCACTCTTGCCAACGATGATGGTGAAACGGTGCAAACCTTCACACTCAGTCCCTCTGTATTTGTTAGCGGTACCAACGTAATCGCAGTGGAGATTCATCAAAATGCGGCAAATAGTACAGATATAAGTTTTGATCTGCAGTTAATCGGCAACGATGTGGCCGGAGGAGCAGTGCTTACTCGCGGACCCTATCTTAATATGGGAAATGAGTCGGCAGTAACCCTGCGCTGGAGAACAGATGTTGCCACTAATTCAAGAATAGAAGTAGGAACAGTGCATGGTGTGTATACGCTTGCGGCTACAAACGCTACCGTTACCACCGAACATGAAGTAAGAATTACGGGCCTGAGTGCCGATACAAAATATTTTTACCGTTTCGGAAGTTCAACACAGATTTTGCAAAATGCTACGTCAAATTATTTTGTAACGGCGCCGCCATCGACCGCCACCCGCAGAATAAGGTTTGCCGTATTTGGGGATTGTGGTCAAAATGCAAATGGATTCCAGTCCGGTACCTTGAGTTCCTACTTAAATTACACAGCAGCCAATCCAGCAGAAGCATTGCTGCTCCTCGGCGATAATGCTTATAATAGTGGAACAGACGCAGAGTATACTTCAGGCTTCTTTACACCATACCAGGGAAGTATTCTCAAAAATCATGTGTTGTTCCCGGCGCCGGGCAACCATGATTATGCCAATAGTTCCACCAGGCAAAATGATCATAACGTTCCTTACTATTCCATTTTTAGCAATCCTACTGCTGCAGAATGTGGTGGAGTAGCTTCAAATACCGAAGCATTCTATTCATGGAATTGGGGGAATGTGCATTTCCTTTCCCTGGATTCATACGGAAAGGAAAATTCCGGCACTACTCGCTTATACGATACTACTGGCGCGCAGGTACAGTGGATAAAAAGCGACCTGGCTGCCAATACACGTCCATGGGTTGTGGCCTACTGGCATCACCCACCATTCACAATGGGTAGTCATAACTCTGATACCGAAACAGAGTTGATCAACATGCGTCAGAATTTTATTCGTATTCTCGAGCGTATGGGTGTGGATCTTATCGTTTGCGGACATAGTCATGATTATGAGCGTTCTTACCTGCTCAATAATTATTATAGCAACGAGTCATCTTTTAACGCAGCCGCGCATACCTTAAGCAATTCATCAGCCAAATATGATGGATCTGCAAATTCATGTACCTACAAAACGGTTAGTGGAGGAAATCATGGAACAGTATATGTGGTTGCGGGTTCATCAGGTGCCGATGGTGGTGTACAGGCTGGATATCCGCACAATGCATTACCATTCTCAGTAGATGATGGTGGCATGCTATACCTGGAAGTAGAAGATAACCGACTCGACGCAAAATTCATTCGTCGTACAGGCGCAGTATCCGACCAGTTTACTATTATGAAAAATGTAAACAAAACCACTAACCTGGCCGTCGATGCTGGAGTACCCACGCAATTGACTGCATCATGGGTGGGCAATTACAATTGGTCGACTGGCGAAACTACAAGAAGCATTACCGTTACACCTGCAAGCAATACAACTTACACCGTTAGTGATGCACTCAACTGTGTAACCGATGCGTTCAATGTAACAGTTAATACTGGCAAAACCGACCTGGTGTCGATTGAAGAAGTGCAGGCTCCAGCTATCCCCGATATCAAGATCCGTCCAACAATTGTTACCCGCGGTGAAAGTATTAACCTGCAGGCTACAATTGACCAACCATCGACGCTGGTGATCACTGATGTGGCAGGTCGCATCGTGCGCACGATGAAGGTGTCGGGAAGTGCAACGATTGAAACAAAAAACCTCCAGGCTGGCATGTACTTTATCAAAGTTGTAGACAACCGTAAGCTGCAGCCCCTGAAATTTATTGTACAGTAAAAAAACATTATTAGAATATCCAAACCGCTTTCATTTTTGAAAGCGGTTTTTTTTATGTTTCATCTTAATGCGTCGTTGCGCTTCCTTTGCGCGCTTTGCGTGAAACGTTCCCGCAATTCATTACTTTTGCAACTTCATTTAACTACAGATAAAGATGAAACCAGTGACTGCTACGGTACATAATTTCAATTCGGGTCCTTCTGTATTGCCCAAAGAAGTTTTTCAACTGGCGAGTGAAGCTATTATTGATTTTAATGACACGGGCCTATCCATACTGGAGCTCGGACATCGCACGCCATTATTCATAAGTGTGATGGAGGAAGCCCGCAGCCTGGTGCGTGAGCTGATGCAGCTTGATAATGATCATGAAGTACTTTTTTTGCATGGCGGCGCTACTACTCAATTCATGCAGGTGCCATTGAATTTGTTAAATGAAAATGATATTGCTTCTTATACCGAAACGGGTACATGGTCGGTAAAAGCGATCAAGGAAGCCAAGATTTTCGGGCATGTGGAAGTAGCAGGATCATCAAAAGAAACCAATTTCACCAGCATCCCCAGGGAATTGACCGTTTCACCAACGGCTGCATACCTGCACATTACCACAAATGAAACTATTGCCGGTACACAGTGGTTTGATATTCCCTATGATTGTGGAGTACCACTTGTAGCCGATATGAGCAGTGATATCCTAAGCAGGCAACTTGATTTCAACAAGTTTGATATCATTTATGCCGGTGCACAAAAGAATATGGGTGCCGCCGGCGTAAACCTGGTAGTGGTAAATAAAAACATATTGGGAAAAGCGGGCAGAACTATTCCTACCATTCTTGATTATCGTAATCATATAAAGGAAGAAAGCATGCTCAATACACCGCCTGTATTTGCGGTATATGTAGCGATGTTGACGTTGAAATGGCTAAAAGAACAGGGAGGTGTGCAGGTAATGGAACAGCGCAATAACGAAAAGGCGAACCTGTTTTATAATACCCTGGATAGCCTTCCGCTCTTTAAAGGCCCGGTCGCAAAAGAAGACCGCAGCAAGATGAATGCAGTCTTTACGCTGGAGGATGCTGCAATTGAAAAAGAGTTCCTTGACCTTTGCCATCGCGAAGGAATGGTTGGTATAAAAGGACACCGTAGTGTTGGTGGATTTCGCGCGTCGATGTACAATGCGTTGGCGATTGATAGTGTAAAGGCACTAACTGATCTTATGAAGGATTTTGCACAGCGAAAAGGATAACATAATAAAATTCAATTTTCATTATCAATGGCAATAATACGACCGTTCAGGGCGCTGAGACCTCAGCAGGATATGGCGAAATCCGTTGCATCACGTCCCTATGATGTGCTAAATAGTTCGGAAGCGAGACAGGAAGCAAAAGGAAATCCCGTTTCCTTTCTCCACGTCACCAAATCGGAGATCGATCTTCCGGAAGATGCCGATATCCACGGCAATGCAGTTTATAAAAAGGCAAAAGATAACCTGGAAAAATTTATTGCAGATGATGTGTTGATCCAGGAGGATAAACCATGTTATTATATTTACCAGCTTATAATGGATGGCAGGTCGCAAACGGGCCTGGTATGCGTGTCATCGGTGCAGGACTATTTTGATGATGTAATAAAGAAACATGAATTTACAAGGCCCGAGAAGGAAAAGGATCGTATTGATCATATGCAAACCATCAAGGCCCAAACCGGCAACGTGTTTATGGCTTACCGGGATGTAGGTGAGC
>CBFGYO010000159.1:0-8727 GCA_965652975.1 uncultured Chitinophagaceae bacterium
CTCTGACCAACTTTTATCTTTTAACTTTCCACTTTTATCTTCAACCTAATATTGCTCCTGCTCATTCGGAAAATTATGATCTTTTACATCTGCAATGTATTGTTGCACAGCTTTCGTCGCCTGCGTATGAATGTCGAGGTATTGACGAAGGAAGCGGGGTTTGAATTCTGTATTGATGCCAAGCATATCGTGCATTACTAGCACCTGGCCATCGCAGTCGCCGCCGGCACCTATGCCGATAGTGGGTATAGTAATACTTTTTGAAACTTCTTTTGCAAGTGTAGCGGGAATTTTTTCAAGTACTATGGCAAAGCAGCCTGCTTTTTCCAGCAGCTTTGCATCGGTTCTTAATTTGTCGGCTTCTTCCTGTTCTTTTGCACGCACGGTGTACGTGCCGAATTTATAAATGGATTGCGGAGTAAGTCCGAGATGACCCATCACGGGAATTCCGGCGGAAACAATTTTCCGAATCGATTCTATCACTTCTTCACCTCCCTCGAGCTTAATGGAATGCGCTCCGGTTTCTTTCATTATCCTTACCGCCGAAGCCAATGCAATATCGGAGTTGGACTGGTAGGCGCCAAAGGGCAGGTCAACCACCACCAGGCATCTTTCCACACCGCGAATAACGGAACCGGCGTGATAGATCATTTGATCGAGTGTAATGGGAAGCGTTGTTTCATGTCCCGCCATTACATTCGATGCCGAGTCGCCGACAAGAATTACGTCGATGCCTGCACCATCAATGATCCTGGCAAATGAAAAATCGTATGCAGTGAGCATAGTAATTTTTTCACCTGCTGCTTTCATTTTTTGGAGGGTATTGGTCGTAATTCTTTTTACTTCTTTATTTACAGACATGAAAATGTTTTTGAAATAGAAAATTTAGGATTCTTGTGCTTACCCGAATAACGTTTGCAAATATAGTGTTGCCCTGGTACTCTGTGGATGGTTATTGCAAGTTTAGATTTCAACGGCACTTGCCTTCACTTCTTCATACAGGGTATGAATAAGCCCGTCTGCAAGACCGATCTTGGGCACAAAGATATCCTGGGCATCGGTCCAGCGCATGACATTAATGTAAATCAATAATGCAGGCACGATCACGTCGGCACGATCTTCCCGCAATTTGTATACGCTCATCCTTTGTGCAAGTGACAGCGTGCTGAATTCTTTATAGTAATCACGCAGCAGTTCGAGTGGTAAAGGTTTGCCTTCTTTCCGTTTGGAAATAGAAAAGATCTTGTTGATGTTGCCCCCGGAACCGATTGCAGTTACATGGTGATAACCTTTTGTTTTTACACGGATGAATTCTTTCATTTCATCCCACTGGCCTTCAGTAACCTGGTTTTTCAGCAACCGTATGGTTCCAATATTAAAGCTCTCTTTAAAAATGAGTTTACCATCGCTGAAAAAGGTGAGCTCGGTGCTGCCGCCACCCACGTCGATGTACAGGTATGATTCATCTGAATTCATATTTTCTGCGACATGGTTTTCATAAATAAAGGAGGCTTCTTCCTGTCCGCTGATAATATTGATCTGTATACCCGTTTCAGCTTTTACTTTCTTAATGATTTCAGGAGCATTTATCGCATCGCGCATGGCAGAAGTTGCACATGCTTTGAGATGTTTTACTTCGTATACGTCGAGTAGCAGTTTGTAGGATTTGATCGTTTTCAGGATCTTTTCCACTTTGGCTGCTGAGATTTCGCCTTTGTCAAACACATCGAATCCCAGTCGCAGGGGCACGCGCACAAGCGCAGTTTTTACAAATTCGGGCTTGTCCTGGATGCCCCGGATAACATCGCTGATCAATAGTCTTGCCGCATTACTTCCAATATCAATTGCTGCCAATCTCACTTGGGGTCAGAGTTTTTTTATAGAGGTAATTATAGGTTTCAACCTGTGAACGGATTTTCTTCCTTGTGGTTTTGACGTATTCATTGTTCAGTTCATTGTCGAGCCAACGGGCTTTTACATTATCCTGCAACTGAATATTCAAAATATCTTTAAGTTCCTGCTTTATATCTTCATCAAGCACCTGGCAGGAAGCTTCCACTCGGTGTTCAAGGTTACGTAACATCCAGTCAGCCGAAGATATGTAAACTTTCTCTTTGCCTCTATTGTGAAATACCCACACACGTGCATGTTCGAGGTATTCATCCACGATACTGATAGCACGTATCGGCTGTCTGAATTTTTTATTTTGCGAACGCATACAAAATATACCTCTAACAATTAGCCTTATGGGCACACCTGCTCTTGCTGCATCATAAAGTTTAAAGATCATGTCTTCGTCCGAGAGCGAATTCATCTTTAAGGTAATACCGCATGGTTTCCTCTTCCTTGCACTTTTTATTTCTTCATCGATAAGTCGTAGCATTTCTATTTTTAAGAAATGCGGACTTGGAATTACGGTCTTGCAATCCTTTAAAATAGAAACACCCCATTTGGGTTGTTCGAGATAACTAAAGATGCGGGCCACATCGGCCATAACACGTGGATTGGAGGTAAGCAGGCAATGATCACCATAAACTTTCGAAGTACGTTCATTGAGATTGCCTGTACTTACGAAACCAAACTGCACCTGGCCACCCTCAGTTTTTTTCCGGATCAGGCAAATTTTTGCATGCACTTTCATGTTTGGAATTTCCACCAATACCTTGGCACCTTCCTCTTCCAGCCTTTCTTTCCATTCCAGGTTAGCCTCTTCATCAAAGCGCGCTCTTACTTCCAGCATCACCACTACCTCCTTGCCATTGCGCACCGCATTGATCAATGCATTTACAATACGGGATTGTTGTGCCAGGCGATAACCGGTAATCTTAATCGTGGTTACATCCGGATCAAATGCCGCTTCACGTATGAGGTCGATCAATGGTGCAAAGGAGTGATAGGGGAAGTGCAACATCACATCTTTTTCCATAATGACGTCAGAAACACGATGCTCCACGAATTGCGGGTGGTCGAAAGGTTTTTTGCGTTTGGGTTTTTCCTTGAACACCTGCTCAGGGAAATCCATAAAATGCCTGAAGTTGTGAATGCGGCCACCGGGAATAAGATTATCTCTTTTGGTGAGATTTAATCTCCTGATAAGGTATTCCAGCAATCCCGGATCCATTTCACGGTCGTACACAAACCGCACAGGTTTTCCTTTGCGACGGTTTTTTAAACCTTTTTCAATCTTTTGAATAATGGTGGTTGCAATATCATTGTCGATATCCATTTCGGCGTCGCGGGTTACTTTGAAAATATGCGACTGGTATTCATCATATCCGAAATAGAAAAAAATATCTGGCAGGTTGAATCGTATTACATCTTCGAGCAGGATAATATGGTGTTCATCTGATTTGGATGGGAGGATGATGAACCTTCCAAGAAGCCGGCTGGGTATTTCAATAAGGGCGTACTTTTTACGTAAAGCACTTTCTTTCTTCCACATCACCACGGCCAGGTAAATGGATTTGTCGCGAAGGTTTGGGAAGGTTGTAATGTTTTCAATCATAAGGGGGATCAGATTCGGACTTACTTCCTCCTCATAGTAGTTGCGTACAAAATCCTGTTGTTCGGGTGTAAGCTCTTTCTCGGTTTTGATGAAGATCTTCTGGTCATTCATCTTTTGTTGCACGTCTTCCCATATCCGGTTGAATTCGCCCTGCTGGTTGAGTACGGACATTTGTATTTCATCGAGTATTTGCTGGGGATCGTCTTCGAGATGCATGTTGGCTTTTGCACCGAATTTGATCATGCGTTTTAATGTAGCCACGCGCACCCTGAAGAATTCATCCATATTATTTGAAAAAATTCCCAGGAACCTTATTCGTTCACGCAAGGGCACGGTTGGATCACCGGCTTCCTGCAACACCCTGGCATTGAAAGAAAGCCAGCTAATATCCCGTGCGATTTTTTTCCGTTTGGCGGTGGGCTGTTCTGTAGTTGTCGGCATATACAATCAAAAGATATACAATCAAAAGATATGAAATTAAGACAGAAAGGTAAATTGGGAAGTTAAGTTTTGCTGCAACGACACTCACGTAGCATCGGGTTTATCAGGTATTTTTCAGTTGTTCGATAAAGGAGGTCGTAGAAAAACCTTCTTTGATGGGATTGATCACAACGCGGCCACCGGCAGCAGTTACTTCTTTGGCACCCACTACCTGTTCGATCGTATAATCACCACCTTTTACCAGCACATCGGGTAATATACTCTTGATAAGTTCCAGCGGAGTGTCTTCTTCAAAAAGCACCACGGCATCTACGATCTGTAGCGAAGCCATCATGATAGCGCGCGTATCCTGCCCGTTGACAGGCCGGTTATTGCCCTTTAATCTTTTAACCGATGCATCGGCATTCAAACCAACGACCAGCAATTCTGCTTCTGCAGCGGCTTGCGATAACGAAAAAATATGGCCAGGGTGTAGAATATCAAATACGCCATTGGTAAATGCAATTGTTTTTCCAAGCATCCGCCATTGTGCTACGCGTTGTACAAGTTGCGGCCTCGTAAATATTTTATCGTGTATGCGGTCAGCGTGTTTCAATTGTCCTCCTTTTATTATACCAGGGGATTGCTACAAAGCTAATCAAACCTCCGATGAGGATAACCACGGTCTGTGCCAGCCACAAAAGCCACCCAAACGCCAACGCAATTCCTTTTTGCAAACCATAAAGCTGCATGGTTTTTTCAAGTATCACGGCATAGGCGCCAATTCCTCCGGGTGTGACGATCATTCCTACGCTGCCTGCCGAAAGCACGGTAAATGCTTCCGGTATTCCATAATGACTGGTTTGTTGAAGTGCATAGAATCCAATATATCCTCCACCCAGGTAAAGGGACCAGAGTAGAAGCGTAAGCAATAAGAATGTTCCTCTTTTTTTCAGGTGACGAACCGCACTGATGCCTTGCCACACCCTTGTTCCAATAGAACGGAACAGCCTGCCCACATCGGCAAACGTTTTTTTCTTGATGAGCATCCAGGCACCGATCAGCAATGCAATGCCTCCAAAAATGATCAAAGGGACTACCCACCCGGGCAATTTATTTTCAGCTCGCTCTCCATCCGAATTAAAAAAAGTATCGATGATCTGACGGTACAGGCCAGGTTGAATGGCAAGCGTGATACCGAATATGATCAATAATGTAATTGCGTCTATCAATCTCTCCAATATGATAGTACCAACAAGCTTGTCAGCAGGTATTTTTTCGTAACGTGCGAGCACGGTACATTTTAAAACTTCACCCAGTCGGGGTACGGCCTGGTTGGCGAGGTAGCCGATCATTACCGCAAAAAATGTATTGGCGCGCGATGGTTTATAACCCATCGGTTCCATAAGAAGCCGCCACCGAAGTCCACGTATATAATGGCTAAGGAAAAGTATCACAAACACCGGCAGCACCAGCCAATATCTTGCCTGTCGCAATGCCTGTCTTATTTGCGACCGATCGTCGGCATCGAGGTCACGAATAGACCACCATACAAGGAAAATGCCCAGTCCAAAAAAGAATATGTATTGTAATATTGTACTGAGACGTTTATTCATGAGTACCGAAAAGTTAGATAAAAACTAAAAGATAAGAGATAATTGTTCAACTAAATCGCAGTTTACAACAAGGATCTCCTGCTACTTTTATCATTTAATTTTTACCTGTTATAATTTATTTCCTTCTTTCGGAAACACAATCCATGGTTTGAAAGATTTTGCTTTTTCAAAATCCATCAACGCATAAGAAATAACCACCACTACATCACCTACCATTCCCCGGCGTGCGGCGGGTCCGTTGAGGCAAACGATACCTGATCCTCTCTTTCCCTTGATTATATAAGTTTCAAGTCGTTCACCGTTATTGACATTCACCACCTGCACTTTTTCGTTTTCAATCATGTTAGCAGCATCCATGAGGTCTTCATCCAAAGTAAGGCTGCCTACATAATTGAGGTTGGCTTCGGTGATCACTGCACGATGTATCTTGGATTTCAATATTTCAATTTCCATTTTGCAAAAATAGACAGAAGTCGGGAGTTGCAGTGTTTCACGAAGCAGGTATCACGACGTTGTCGATGAGCCGGACCTCGTTCATAAAAGCAGCGACCAGGACCACCGTGATTTTTTTCTTATCCCATTGTTGAAGCGGATGAAGTGAATCAGCTTCGGAAATTTCTACGTAATCAACTTTAAAACCTTCGTCGGTAAGTTTTTTAATGACTTCCCGTTTTAAACTGTGAGGAGCTTTTGATTCAATATTGTCTTTTACGTATTGCAAGACCTTGTAGATGGAGGGAGCTTTTTCCCGTTCATCTTTGCCAAGACGGACATTCCGGCTACTCATTGCAAGTCCATCACGTTCGCGAAGGGTAGGGCAGATGTTGATCTTAATTTTATCATGCAATCCCATTTGTTGGATCAACCTGGTAATGACCATGCATTGTTGAAAATCTTTTTGTCCCAGGTAGAGCTGTTGTGGTCTAACGATTTCGAGCAGTCGCTCCATCACCCTGCAAACGCCCTGGTAATGTCCGGGACGAAATTTGCCTTCAAGTATTGTTTCGAGGTATCCGAGTTCGTAATGTTTGACTGGCTGCGAAGCGTCAGGATAAATTTCTTTCACAGAAGGAAGAAACAGCACATCACAACCAGCTTTTTCAAGCAACTGTATATCCTTTTCAATTGTTACGGGATATTTCTCAAAATCAACAGGATCATTGAACTGTGCCGGGTTTACAAAAATACTGCAGACCGTTATGTCATTTTGTTTTTTGCAGGTTTCTGCAAGCGATATATGGCCGGGATGCAGGGCGCCCATAGTCGGTACAAAACCTGCAGACTTACCGGATATTGCCATTGCATCGAGATAATTGCGGAGGTCAGTTACTTTTTTAAATAAGATCATAAACCTATCGGCTGGAGTTAGAATTGGGTGTAAACATACTGATTCGGTATAAAATGGCTACCTTTGCCACCTTTCCGAAAAAACGTTAAACAAAACGGGTTAACACACATGTCTGCAAAGAAAAGAATTCTGTTTATCGCCAACGAGATGTCTCCCTACCTGGAGCTCACTGAATTTTCCGAAATCGTCAACAAACTTGCTATCAAAGCGAATGACAATGGATTCGAGGTTCGGTGTATTATGCCCCGCTTTGGGATCATCAATGAACGCAGGCATCGGTTACATGAGGTAGTAAGATTGTCCGGAATCAATGTTTCGGTGGACAATGATGATATGCCCTTGCAGATCAAAGTTGCTTCGTTGCCCAGTGCACGTTTGCAGGTTTATTTTCTTGAAAATGAAGACCTGTTTCGCAGGAAGTTCGTTTTTCATGACGAACAGGAAAAATGGTTTGACGACAACGGGTTGCGCACCATTTTCTTTTGTAAAGGGGCATTGGAAACTGTAAAGAAGTTTGGATGGCCCCCGGATATCATCCATTGCAGTGGATGGATGACCGGATTAATACCCGCATATCTCAAAACGCTATATAAGAAAGAACCTGTATTTGCCCATAGCAAAGTGGTATATACCATTGGACAAAATACTTTCAAGGAAAAATTAGGCAGCGATTTCATAAAAAAAGCACTCATACACTCCTCACTAAAAGAAAAAGACCTGGAAGTATATAAAGAAGCAACTAATACTGCGATGTTCCGCGGGGGTGCAACTTTTGCAGATGCCATTACATTTGGCGCTGAAAAAATCGATAAGAAATTGCAGGATGAATTTACTAAAGTGCGCGGCAAGAAGACTTTATTGTATAATTCAGAGTCAGATTTAACAGACTATTTACAACTCTATAGCGAACTTGCCAAATAATCAATTTCTAACCTGGTATAAATTTTATTCGTGAACAACAGACGGTATGTACAACTGCTTGGAGTGATCATTGCAAGCATCGGTATTATTTTTTCTGGATGCAAAAAGATAAATGAAGCGACTTCACTAGGCGGAGAACTTCTACCGCCGATAGATAATGTAAACACTTTTGATACCTCGGTTTCTGTAGAAATTTACAATGGTATTTTCAACCCGGTAGCCGATTCTCAACGGCTCAATAAGGGCGAAGAACACTTTCTTGGCCGTATTAATAATGATCCTTTATTTGGTGGCACGGATGCACGCATGTTTTTTGAATTGAAGCCAACGAATTACCCCTTTACTTTTGCCAATGCGGATCCTGATAGCCTCTATATCGACTCGGTAGTGCTTGTAATGAATTACGTGGAAACTTATGGCGACACGCTGGTACCGCAAACCGTAAATGTTTATGAGCTAGCGCCAACTAATGCACCTTTAAACCCTGACTCAAATTATCTCATTAATAGTAATGATTTCGTATTGGGCAACCAGCTCGGCTCCCGGACTTTCCTGCCTGCAGCGCTGAATGATTCGGTAAAAGCTTACCTGGATACTACTTTCAACCAGTTACGCATACGACTGGATGATGCTTTTGGGGAGCGCCTTTTGAAGTACGACACTATTTCCGGTGTAAACGGTGCTTATGTAAATGATTCTACATTTAAGTCGAAATTCAAAGGATTTGCAGTGCAATCGATGAGTTCAGGCAATGCCGTAATGGGATTTGATCTTGCTGGTGCGAATACAAAACTTGCAATTTATTACAGGTTTACAAAAGGAGGACAAGAAGATACAACAGTGTCCTATTTCGGTTTTAAAGCATCATCTGCACATCATAATTATATAAACAGAAGTTTTTCCGGTTCATCGCTGGC
>CBFGYO010000160.1:0-8569 GCA_965652975.1 uncultured Chitinophagaceae bacterium
TATTTCAAAATCAATTCTTACAAACTTTCCCTGATACATGCTGCATTTTGCATGACTCGTGAAGAACTCACAGGGATCATCAGGAATACATTATTGAACTATACATCGCCATCCGCCATTCTCATTAGCCTGGGATTTTTCGCCAGTGAAGCCGACAATTAACAGGGTTGCCAATTTTTATTGGCAACCCCATCGAACCGCTTATCATAATCCATATCGGTTGTGTTGTTTAAAAGATTAGATTAGATGTGACTGGAAGTCTTCGTTTACCGGTAACCTTAAAATTACTGTTATGCGTTTATTACTCCTACTCCTTCTGGCAACACCATTCTTAGCCGACGCGCAGATCAACCGATCCGCCAATGAAGAAGCACAATCCATTACTAAAGATTACATCGTAAAAAAAGTCTTTAGAAATAAAGAGTACAAACCGGTTTGGTATAGCCCGCTTCGCGAAAGAATTAATAAAAATGAAGGTACCAGTTGGGTTATCGAACACAGGTTCGAGATTTCAGACAAACAACCATCATCTTTTGATAAGGGCACTTCCAAAAAAGAATATTCATTTATTTTCTTTTTCGACAAACGAATGAATATTCTCCGGGCAGAGAGTTATAACATCATTGATTAACGTCATCGCAAAGTTTACCGGATATTAAAATGCCCTTCGAGGCTGGCTGTTTCCTTCTACAATATATCCCTGGAAAGAAATCGGCTGTCGGTTAAGGCTATTGATCCGCAAATTGGCACTTCCGTTTTCATATATGTCCAAATATATTTGCTGCACATCTCTTACATCGCCAGGTTCAATTGAAATTTCCCACCTATTCTTTTTTTGCTTGACTCTGTAATCGGATTTTGCAGATGTAAATTTTATGCCGCCTTCCGAATCGATCGGTGCTGAATAAGCCCGGCCGAAATAGGGGAGATAGGCAATCAGCGAATCTCCGGCTACAGTAAGGTCATAGTCGGAAGTAAGTTGGCGTAGAGAACCCCTGGAGGGCGTTACCGATTGCGCCTTGAAGACATAATTTTTTGCATCGACGATTCTTTTGGTGTTGGCTGCGTCCAGCTTTTGCGCGTTGGCAATCCCCGGCATATAAAGAATAAATAAAGACGCCAGAAGTCCGTAAAAATGTAGCCGTTTCATATAGCTATTTATTGAAAACTGCCCACAAAACATGCCAAGGATAAGCTTGTCAACTTCCTCATTGTTAAATCTAAGTCTTTACCAGCTTTGATCGCTGCTACATCACCGCGTTTGCCACGTGAATCCGCGATTTTTCAGTATACCCACTTGTCAGCTTTCCAGCACACCAATCATGGTCTTCATAATTCTCTCGCTTCCTTACCTTTGTAACCTATGAATGATGAAGTAAAAAAAGAAGAACGTAGTCTAAATTTTCTCGAAGAGATTATCGATGAAGATCTGAAGGCCGGGAAATACAAAAAGATTGTAACTCGCTTTCCGCCTGAACCAAACGGTTATTTACATATTGGGCATGCTACAAGCATCTGTCTCAATTTTGGACTAACCAATAAATATGGTGGTTACACTAACCTCAGGTTCGACGACACTAACCCGGTAACGGAAGAAACCGAATATGTCGAAAGTATCAAGGATGATGTGCGCTGGCTGGGCTTTGAGTGGAAAAATGAACATTATGCTTCCGACTATTTCGATACCCTTTACGATTATGCCGTTACGCTTATCAAAAAGGGTATGGCTTATGTAGACGACAGCAGTTCGGAAGAGATAGCCCATATGAAGGGTACTCCTACAGAACCAGGCCACAACAGCCCCTTTCGTGACAGGAGCATTGAAGAGAACCTGGATCTTTTCAATCGAATGAAGGCGGGTGAATTTCCCGATGGCAGTCGTACACTTCGCGCCAAAATAGATATGACACACGTGAATATGCTTATGCGTGATCCTGTGCTCTATCGTATCAAGCATGCATCGCATCATCGCACCGGCGATAAATGGTGCATTTATCCCATGTACGACATGGCCCATGGGCAAAGCGATTCAATAGAACAGGTTACACATTCAATTTGTACCCTGGAGTTTGTACCACATCGCGAATTGTATGATTGGCTGATTGCACAACTCGAGATATTTCCCTCGCGCCAGTATGAGTTTGCCCGGCGAAATCTCACTTATACTGTGATGAGCAAACGAAAATTACTGCAATTGGTGAACGACAAATATGTTGCAGGGTGGGATGATCCGCGGATGCCAACCATTAGTGGAATGCGCAGACGTGGCTACACGGCCGCAGCTATCCGTGAGTTTTGCGACCGTGTGGGTATAGCCAAAAGAGAGAACATCGTAGATGTCGGGTTGTTGGAGTTTTTTGTTCGCGAAGACCTGAATAAAACAGCATTGCGCAGAATGGTTGTATTCGATCCACTGAAAGTGGTAATCACCAATTACCAGCCAGTGACTGACAATGGAATTCCGGTTGATGAAAAGCTGACCAGCGATAACAATCCTGAAGATGCAGCAGGTGGAACAAGGGAAATTCCATTCAGTAAAGAGATTTATATCGAACGCGAAGACTTCATGGAAAACCCGCCCAAAAAATACTTTCGGCTCGCGCCAGGGCAGATGGTAAGGTTGAAGAGTGCATATATTATTCGTTGCGATGAAGTGATCAGGGATGATAAAGGAACTATTACTGAACTGCACTGCAGTTATATTCCTGAAAGTAAAAGTGGTCATGATACATCCGGAATAAATGTAAAGGGCACACTGCACTGGGTGAGTGTAAAACATGCGATAACGGCTGAAGTACGTCTGTACGACAGGTTATTCAAAGTGGAAGATCCTTCTTCGGAAGAAGGCGACTTTAAAGATTATGTCAATCCCGATTCTTTACAGGTAATCAAGGCTGTGTATGCTGAACCGGCATTGATGAACGCAAAATTCGACGAAGCCTACCAATTTATCCGGAAAGGATATTTTGTACTTGATAAGGATAGCAGCACGAGTGGTATGGTCTTCAATAAAACCGTCGGCTTGAAAGATGCATGGGCCAAGGAAAGTAAAAAGAAATAGGAAAGAGATAAAAGATAAAAGATAAAAGTGGTTAAAGGCCGGAGACTCCGCCTGAGAACAACTTTTATCTTTTATCTTTTAACTTTTATCTTGTAAAAAGGTATGGATCGCTCTCTACAAAATCATTTGCTTTTATAATCACGGATATAGGTTTACCATTCTCCATCACAAACCTTGTGGGGTAAATGCCATACGCGATATTGGAGTAGGTAAGACGAAACTCATTATTATCCATGTATTCCATTACACCTGTAAGATTTGGATGATGCTGAAACCGGCATACGAGTGTATTGCCGCTTTTGCTGATCGAAATTTTTCCATACACACTATTAAAGTAGTCACCGGTATATTGATCAAGCGGTACCGGTGGGTTTGATTTTTTTTCAACTCTTGCTTTCAAACCTGCAAGGGTGGTATCAGTCTGTTTTTTTCCCTGCTCAAAAAACCTCCATTGATAACGACTGCGGTCAGTGTATGGGACTCCCAAATATGCATCCAGCACCTGGTAACGCAATGCTTCGAAAAAACTCTGGTTGTCATTATTCGTCATAATGGTTATCCCCAGGTTTTCTTCCGGTACAAAACATACATTGGTTACATGACCAAATGCGCCACCTGTATGCCAGTATACCTGTCTTCCATTATAATCAGTCATATACTCGCCCAGGCCATACGCCCTGAAATGCGTGGGGAAGGCCCCCGATTTTCTGCTACCCGTTAAGATATTAGCATCACGGGTTTTTTGAAGCACGGCCCATGGCAACACCTGCTTGCCCTGCCATCGTCCACTATCGAGTTGAAAGAGCAACCACCTGGAGATATCCTTTACGTTACTTACCATGCTCGTTGCAGGTCCAAGATTGTCTACCTGGTCAAAAGGGATCTTGGCCAGTGGTGCATACAGGTTATTATGAGGTTGCGCCACATTTGACCGGTTTGCCAACCCAGCCGTTAACATGTATGTATTGCTCATACCAAGAGGAGTCAAAATGTTTTGCTGCACATAATCTTCCCAGGTAATGCCCGTGACTTTTCTTAATACTTCTCCTGCCGCTAAAAATGCCGAGTTGCAATAACCATAGTCCTGCCTGAATTCTCCAACAGGCTTCAGGTAACGCATTTTCCAGATTATTGAATCCTTCGGTAATGTAGAGTTCCAGAATGTAAAATCGCCCTGGAAGGTTTTTAATCCAATGCGGTGGCAAAGCAAATCACGAACCGTTACGAGTCGTGTGCTGGTACTATCGTACAAACGAAACCATGGTATGTGGCGGGTTACCCTGTCATTGAGAGATAATTTTTTTTCATTATCCAGGTTTGCGAGGGCAGTGCCGGTAAATAATTTTGAATTGGAGGCAATGATGAACAATGTATTCTCGTCTACTTTTTCTGACTTGCCCACTTCGCGAACACCATATCCCTTACTGATTATAGTTTTACCATCTTTTACAATGGCAATCGAAAGTCCGGGTATCTGCCATTGCTTCATTCCTCTTTCAATATAGGCATCGAGGCTGTCTGTAATAAATGCCGGTGACTGTGCGGATGAAGTGCAGGAATAAGAAATAATAATGATAAACAATATGGAGGTAAATAAATTTCTACGCGAAATCATATTAAATAATTTGAAAAATGAAAATAAGTAAAAAATCAGATCAGTTTTTTATCAGGCGCATCATGAAGCCACCGCCAGGAGCCATATTTACTGGTAACATATTTGATTTTTGATAGGATGAGTCCGTCAGAATATAGTCGGATGGGTACCTGTCGGCATTAATGCCATCTTCGCAACTGAGGGTTTTATAGTTGCCGTCGTCCAGGAAGGAAAGAGAAATATTCAAATTACGAGCCGTCCAGTTAGTCATACCTCCAATGTACCAGTCATTTCCTTTTTTCCGGGCTGTAATGATGTATTCTCCCACTTTGCCATCCAGTACGATCGTTTCATCCCAGGTAGTAGGAATGCTGCCAAGCAATTCCATAAAGCGTGGCTCCTGGTAGCCGGTAGAGGGATTGCCGGCAAATATCTGGATGGGACTTTCATACACCACAAACATAGCCAACTGGTGACAGCGTGTTCCTGGCGCCATTACCTTTTCACCAATTGGACGGAAAGTTTTTTGCGTAGCATTATCCAGTATGCCTGGCTCATAATCCATCGGGCCCGACACCATGCGGATATACGGAAGCAGCACGTTGTGGGCAGGTGTAGCTTTATCACTCCAGATATTATATTCAGAACCAAGCACGCCTTCACGGGTAACTGAATTGGGATAGGTACGTTGAAATCCTGCAGGTTTGAAAGCACCGTGATACATGATCATTATTTTTTGTCGCGCGCAGGCTTCGGCTATGCGATAATAAAAGTTGACCATCGGTTGATCATCACGATCCATAAAGTCAGTCATAATAAAATCAACGCCCCATTTTTTGAATTGCTGCAATGCAGGCTCAAGTTGTTTTTCCAATGTAAGCGCAAGTGTCCACATACTGAGTTTGATACCCTGTTGCGCAGCATATGCAGCAATCTCATCCATGTTTAGTGCAGGATTGATCTTAAACAGATCCTTATAATCACTCCAGCCAGCGTCCATCATGATGCGGTCGAAACCAAACCTCTTTGCAAAATCGATGTAATATTTATAGGTAGCTGTATTGATCCCTGTTTTGAAAGGCACGTTGAAAAGATTAATTCCAATGATCCATTCATCAGTGGCCTTGCCTGGTTTAACCCACGACGCATCTGCAATACGTGAGGGTGATGCCAGGCGGTATACAATATCAGTTGATGGCAACTCTTTATCTTCTTTTGAAATGGCGATAATACGCCAGGGAAATAAACGCGTGCCTTTTGTTTTTGCGATATAAGGTGCGCGCTTAGTGACGACATATTGTGGGAATTCACCCTCGGTCATTTTTTCTTCGAGCGGGTAGGGTGCAAATTTTCCACGCAATTCATTCGTACCTGTGCCCGTGAGGAACATGCCGGGATAGTCTTCAAGATCGGATTCAGTAAGTAAGAATTTTGCGCCTCTGGCAGGTGCCACCAGGGTAGGAGTAAAAATTAAGTGTGAGGCAGTGATGCTATCTACCGTTTTATATTGATAAGGTTCTTCGAAGCTGGTATGAAAACTATCTGCGCCATCCCTTTTCACCACTGCTGAAAAATATACAGGATAATTATCTGCAAACTTCATTGTTGCAAGTTCATCCGTTACAATAATACTGTCTTTCATTTTTGTCTCGAACCGGTATGCAACTCCATCGTTATATACCCGAAAGATTACCGAAAAAGATTTTGGGAATGGCAGCACCAGCTCGTTATAATGATCACTGATTACTTTTCTTTTTTCGGGAATGGTTGCATTGATAGTTTGCCGCACGCTTCGGGCGACAGCCTTTCGCGATGTAGTAGCCTGCCCAAGCAGTGACTGGGTACCAATTTTCATGTCGATAGCTGATGGCTCAATCACCAGTTTATTCATGTAAGAAACGGAATACCGCAATCCGTCCCGGAAATCAATTTTTACAGAGATGTTCCCATCGGGCGAAAGTATTTCCTGCGATAAACAGGATTGCCCAAGGACAATGCAGCATAAAATAATTGCTATTCGCATGTGCCTATTTCTTATTAGAGAAACCCTATTAAGATAAGATAAAAGATAAAAGTGAAAACAGCCTCGAGGCTCGTAGACCTTAATTAAGAAACTATCGAACTAAAACAACTTTTATCTTTTATCTGTACCTTCTGCTATTTATATTCTCCGAACACTTCCCTCAATGTGTCTGCAATTTCGCCGAGCGTGGCCTTATTTTCAACGGCTTCAAGTACTGCCGGCATAATATTTTCTCCACCCACCGCTTTATCATTCAGTTGCTGGAGGCATTGATCCACCTTTCCATGATCGCGGTTGGATTTCAATTGTTCAAGTTTTTTCACCTGCTGTGCCCGGATGTTATCATCCACACGTAGGATGGGAATGGGCGGATCGTCGTTAACAGTGAATTTGTTGACACCTACAATGATCTTTTCACCGGTTTCCACCTGTCGCTGGAATGCGTAAGCGCTTTTGGCAATTTCGTTTTGTATAAACCCCTGTTCAATTGCAGCAACGCTGCCACCCATTACATCTATTTTTTCAAGTAGCTGCCAGGCAGCTTTTTCCATTTCATGCGTCAATGACTCGATGAAGTATGATCCTGCAAGTGGGTCGACAGTATCGGCGGTGCCACTTTCAAAAGCCACCACCTGCTGGGTGCGTAAGGCAATTCTTGCAGCTTCCTCGGTTGGAAGGCTCAGGGCCTCGTCATAACCGTTTGTATGTAGCGATTGGGTGCCGCCCAAAACTGCGGCCAGTGTTTGAAGGGTAACGCGTGAAATATTATTAAGGGGTTGTTGCGCAGTAAGCGTGCTTCCACCCGTTTGAGTATGAAACCGGAGCATGAGCGCCTTTGGATCAGTAGCTCCAAGATCTTTCATGATGTGTGCCCACATCTTGCGAGCAGCCCTGAATTTGGCAACCTCTTCAAAAAGGTTATTATGCGCATTAAAGAAAAATGAAAGACGCTTGCCAAATACATTGATGTCAAGACCTTTTTCAATCGCCGCTTTTACATATGCCTTTCCATTGCTGAGTGTGAAAGCGATTTCCTGCACGGCGGTACTCCCAGCTTCGCGAATATGATAACCCGAAATAGAAATTGTATTCCACCGGGGTATTTCCTTACTGCACCATTCAAAAATGTCGGTAATTATGCGCATCGAAGGTTTGGGCGGATAGATATAAGTGCCTCGTGCGGCATATTCCTTTAAAATATCATTTTGAATAGTGCCTGTAATTTTTTTAAGATCGGCGCCTTGCTGCTTTGCAAGAGCAGCATACAACGACAGCAGGATAAAACCCGTAGCATTGATGGTCATCGATGTACTTACAGTTTCCAGGTTAATGCCCAGGAAGAGGGATTGCATGTCTTCAATGCTATCGATTGCAACACCTACTTTGCCCACTTCGCCGTCAGCAAGTTCATGATCGCTATCGTAACCAATTTGGGTGGGAAGATCAAAAGCAACACTTAATCCTGACACGCCCTGTGACAACAGGTAATGATAACGTTTATTACTTTCTTCAGCCGTACTAAAGCCGGCGTATTGACGCATGGTCCATAGTTTGCCCCTGTACATATCGGATTGTACACCTCGAGTAAATGGAAACTTTCCCGGAGCTGCATTCGCCAGTTCGTCCTGCATACCGGCAATATCAGCTCCTGTATATACCTCCTTGATCGGTATCCCACTATCGGTTTCTATTTTCTTTTCGTCGGGCATGTAGTTGGTTTTAGGAAAGCGGAGCCTGATACTTATCGCAACATTTTCTTTGCTTCATAATTCAATGCTTCCATTACTATCTCATGCAAAGTGGACTTTTTGCTTGCCATCATGAACTCCATGAGTCGCTTGTTGAGATCCAGGCCCGAAGCTTCGGGAGGAAGTGTAGCACCCACCTGGTT
>CBFGYO010000161.1:0-8506 GCA_965652975.1 uncultured Chitinophagaceae bacterium
GTGATGTGATCGCAATGAAATACAACAAAAATATTTTCATATATCAACGTATTACGGGCATGGTCTGCTTCAAATCAACACCGTCGCCTTTAATTGTTACTATATAAATGCCATTGGGTAATGTAGGCACCGGGATATTTGTGCTTATAAATCCAACTGGCATAAACAGGTTCTTTCTTATCAATGGCTTTCCATTGAAGTCATAGATTATCACATCACCCAAGGCAGGTTGCGGCGAATACACCCTTACCGTAATCGTCGAGCTGTTGGGCATATACGCATTCATGTGCATTGCTGTTGTACCTGTGAGTGGCAATACCGTTAACCGGCCATTAGTGAGAGTGATATTATAATTGTTGGAACTAGCCCCACTTAATGTGATGGGGTAGAACCCAGGTGCTGACAATTCTGTTGCGGTAGTCGTTGCAACCGCCGGCGTTAATAATGCCGAAGCCGTTTCGCCCAATACAAAACCGGTATAAGTTATAGTAAATGGCGGGTTAGGTTGCCCTACTACGCGCGATGTATCCCTCACGCGTATCGTCAGGTTCACTTTGTTTACCGTAAGTGTGCGGCTTACATCTGCCGCCGCAAAATAACCAACATTACCTGCCTGTGATGCCTTGATAATTGTGGTACCAGCACCAGTAATATGAATATTATTTCCGATGATAGTTGCTACTGCAGTATTGCTGCTGGTATATGTAATCGGGATCGTATTATTGGTACTTGTAGCCCCTGCAGCAAAATCTGCATTGCCATAGTTTTTAACGGGAAGTGCATTAAAAGTGATCGTTTGTGTTTGCTTTGCCTGCACCGTTAATGTACCATTCACAAAACTGATAGTATAATTGTTGGAAGTGGCACCATTTACTGTAATTGGATAAGTGCCCGGGCCAGATGCTGTAGTAGCAGTAGTGGAAATAACGGGTGGAGTGAGTAACACTGCCGCTGTTTCTCCCAATACAAAGCCGGAATAGGTGACTGTCAACGTAGGATTAGCCTGTGTTTCAAACTTCGTTTTGTTGTCTGCTGTGATAGTCAGCGCTGCAGGGGTAACCGTCAATGTTTGCGTAGCACTTGCAGCAGGATAAAAGCCATCACTTGCCTGCGTTGCTGTAATTATAGCAGTACCGGCGCCGGTAATATGTATGTCGTTGTTAACGATTGTAGCCACGGCGCTGTTGTCGCTGCTGTATAATATAGGTTGCGTGGTGTTGAGACTGATAGCACCACCATTGAAATCAGGATTGCCATATACTTTCGAGGGTAGTGGATTAAACACAAAAGGCTGCGAAGGCGGTACGACTCCTACGCTGAAAATACCAGCGCCGCTGGTGGCACTCGTTACCGTATTAGTAGTATTATTTCCTGTGCCGGTAGGCAGCGACCATGATGAACCATTGTTGGTGATTAAACCGATATCCGTATCAGGTAAAGTAGTAAATGTAGAACCTTCCAGAGCTGCATTCCAGCTCAACTGAATATCTGCACTACCAGTACCCATAATGCGATTGACCTGCCAAACGGCATTTACTACGGATTGTTTTTGTGCGGGGCTCAAGGGTGTGCCGTCAATGAAACCATTCGTTGTAATTCCTTCAAACGTGCTTACTGCATAGTCACTAACACCTGAAGGTGTGATGGAGATGGGTAAATAATAAGTTGCAGTACCGATGGGCAGCGTGGTTGTAGCATTCATACCATCATAACGCACGATGCTTTGAGCACCGGCGGGTGTACTGCCAAGGGCGATATAATTGGAAGAATTAAATGTGCCATTAATTACTGCGCCTGTAAGGATATGTACGGAATCCAGCGGCCGTAATGTCAATTTATTATTCAGGGATAGATACTGATCAACTGCCAGGTTTCTATTTGTTGTAACCGCCGCATTTATTTCTACAAAGCCTGCTATCGCCTGCGTACTTGTAGAACCAGTCGAAATTCCGAATGGAGATGCAGTGGCGCCATTGATGATATAGTTGATACCGTCCTGGTAAGTTTTTGTATCAATCATTGCTACTGAGCCCGTACCATCAGCGAAACCATTTGGATGCGAAGTAACGAGTGTTGCTGTGTCGCTTGAAAATGTTAATGCAACAGCAGTTCCTCCAGCCAGCATAGGTTTTGACAGAGCCAACATAGCGCCACCAGTGGTATACCCGACAACCGTGGTACCTGGTGCAATGCCCGGACCACTGACAGTAAGTCCCAGGATACCTATCATATTACCAACTACATTCCTGATCTGGAATGAATCAGTAGCGAGGTTACCCGTTATCGAACTAACTGTAGTATTTACGCGAGCATTAAACTTGCCATTACCAATAAGCTGGTTATTATTAAAATTCATTTTTCCATAAATAATCACGCTGGTATCGAGCGCAGTAACATTCATATTCAATGTAACTGCAGAATTATTACCTACGATAAGAGATGGAACAGCAAATGTTCCCGAGCCACTGATAACAGGATTTGTTCCACCTACCAGGATCGTGTTGCTACGGTTGGAAGCCTGCGATGTAATAGTACCATCTACAGTAATGTTTCCTATAATGGCTGTATGCCCGGTTGTATGCGTAATAAATGTGGAACCGTTTGCTATCGTAAGGTTATTGATCCTGTAGATAGGACCATCTGCCGCCATTGTAGCATTGTTTTGAACGAAAATGTTGCCGAAACTTTTTGCATTGAAAAAAGATCCTGATCCGGATACGGGATTGGTCGCTTTATGATACCAGTTGCTTTCCGGTGTCATTTCCAATGCTGAAAAACCTGAACTATTACCCATCGGGCTATTGCCGCCCAGGTAATTCAGATTAGCGCCTGCCTGGAATATTATTCCTTTCTCTGAAGTTTGTGTGGATGTAGCACTGTTGGAGCCAAAAGGAAAAGCGGAAGCTCCGGTAAGATTTACATTGGCATTTGACCCACTTTCAAAAGAAAGGTGGCGTTGATACATACAAACTAACCTGCTGGTAACGGATCCGCTTATATTAACTGTTCCATAAATCTTGCCTGTTGCAATAAAAATCGGTGCTACAATGGTACCTACCTGCAAAACCAAATTTTGAGAAGTTACTGTATTGGCAATCGTAAGAGCACTTGTCGCATCAATAAGAAGATCATCAGTTGCCAGGTTGCCATCACCAGTGATTGTAAAGGTTGTTGTTCCATTGGTGCCGTTTCTTAAAAGAGTGACCTGCGCGCCGTTGCGCAACACTAACTGACCGATCGTTGGTGAGCCCGTAATCAACGGTGTTACCATTCCCGTTGCCGGTGAACTTCCACCAATATTGGAGCCGTCGAAAATTAGCCTGTCGCTGGTAGTGGCCGTCCGCGGAGTACCGCTTCCGTCCAAATTTGTGTTCCAACTGGTTGATGAAGTCACATTGCCCGCAGTACCCCCCACCCAATAATAAGTTGCCTGCCCAAAGCCGGCAACACTGATCAACAGTGAACAAATGAGTAATATTCTTTTCATATAGCAGCGTTTAAAATAATAATGATCTTATTCTATTAATTGGTTCGAATTTTATTTTTTGATGTTACGAATGTGATACACAACCATGATATCGGTACCAGCAATGCAGCAAGTATAAATAGGGTTTCGTAACTGGTTTTTGTTAGTATCGGAACAAGAAATGTAAGAATGATCGTTCCGGCAACAGCCGCTGTGCCACCCATACCGGAAACAGTTCCTACATTTTTACCATTGAAATAATCTGAAGGCAAAGTTTGGAGGTTGTTGATCAGGAACTGGAAGCCAAACAGCGATGCACTGATCAATGCAATCGCAATGTTGACGTGCTCTTTCAATTCCTGTAGGTAAAGCGCGATGGCACCAAGGGATAGTAGCATAATAACACATCCAATCGTGATCGCATTTTTTCTTGCTTTGGAGGGCAACATGCCCCTTCTTACCAATGCCGACGAATACAATCCACCTGCAAGTCCGCCCAAAGCAGCAAACAGGTAAGGCACCCAGGCAAAAGCACCGACCTGCTTAATATCAAATGAAAATTGTTCTTTCAGGAATGTGGGCAACCACGTTACAAACATCCACCATACAGGATCGATGAAGAAACGGGAACTGATTATACCCCATGTACTCCTGAATTGCAATAACTGTTGCCAGCTATATACATTCACGGGTGCAGCGGTTATGTTACCTGTTGGCTGATCAAGAATATGATCCTGTTCTTTTTTAGTGATCCACGGATGTTTATCCGGTGTGCCTTTGTTGATAAGAAGCCAGGGTATGATCCAGATAAAACCCAATACGGCAATACCGGCAAACGTGGCTCTCCATCCAAACGCTATATAAAGGCCGGCAATAAATGGTGCTGCTACAACCGAACCCAATGAGGCACCTGCACCAAATATACCCTGTGCGATGGCGCGTTCTCTTGCAGGAAACCACTCAGCATTGCTCTTGGTGGCACCCGGCCAGTTGCCTGCTTCACTAACACCTAGCAGGGCACGGAATAAACTAAAACTCGCAAGCGATCGCGCTACTGCATGCAAAGCAATGGAGATACTCCAGGCAATAATAGATACAACCATACCCAAACGCGTACCAATTGCATCCATCATTTTGCCCGTTACGGTTTGGCCAATAGCATAGGCCACCAGGAAAAAATTAGTGATAAGTGCAAGCGCTTTCTTGCTGTCAGCATCTGCAATACCAAATTCTTTATAAATATACGGCCACATGATATTGATCGCACTGCGGTCGATATAATTAATGACGGTAGCAATGGCGATCAACCCAATGATCCACCAGCGCAAGCCTTTCCATTGCACCCTGGCCTTATTCTCCATTATTACTGTTGTCTGCATCGTTGATAAAATCTTCGCGCATTGGACTAAATACATCAATCAGCACACCCGCTTCGAGGCATACTGCCCCATGCATTACATTCGGTGGTATATAAAATGCATCACCAGGGGAAAGAATTTTCTTCTCGCCAGCGATCTCCACTTCAAAAATTCCGCTTTCCACGTGCGTGATCTGCGAATGATAATGCTGGTGAAGGTTGCCCACGCCACCCTTATCGAATTGCACTTTTACTACCATCAACTTATCATCGTAGGCCATGATCTTCCTTTTCACATCCCTGTCCATTTGCTGCCAGGGTATGTTCCTGTTTTCGATAAAAACCTTGCCCGTTTCGGTTGTTCCCATATGCTTTGCGTTTGTTATTTTATATTTTATTTCAGCGTTTTGCCATCATACCACACGGCATATGGCCCTGTCCAGTTCATACCCTGTGCAGTATGCTTTTTTGATTTATCAATATCCACCGCAGACTGTGCGATGATCAGTTTCTTTCCGTCAACTAAAATTTCCGCTACCAGGTAATCATCCTGCTGAAGCCATTTCAATCCTTTAACCGCCGGATATGCATTTGTCGAAAATTCAACCACCGGATCGTAGTTACCATGTATTTCCACGACGTTTAGAAATGAACGGTTAACTCCCTTCTTGCGAATAATCAGTGACGGTTCATGACGCAGGTTGAAATTGGGATCATTAGCGCCGGATCTCGCCAGGAACAATTGTGTTTCACCATCAGCAAGTGTAGTTATAGTATAATACGTACGACTATTGAGAAAAGTCAGTTGGGCGATACTATCCGTTACTATAGCCTCTGCTTCCTTCCACAAAAACTGGTAGCCATTTTTTTCACCAAGCGTTTCCAGTTGCCTGGTAAATGGTTTGTACCGAAACGTTGTGCTGATAAGCTGACCATTGTAGTGGAAAGGCAGATCATATTGATGTTGGCCACTTGTAGTTGTAGTAAAAAGATCCACCAGTAGTTTTTTGCCGGTAGGCAATTCCAATTGATACACGCTGCGCTGCATACTTACACCAGGGTAAGCTGAATTTTCCTTTGCGGCTACCACCTGCACGGGCTGCTGTATACTGCTAAAGAGTTTTTCGGGATGCGACTGTTCCGCTTTTTTTTCATTGCCATTATAATGGCTCGTTTCATCGATGGTAATAGTATTATGTGCAATTGTTTGAGAAGCGTATTGTTCGTTTTCTGGTAAATATCGGCCTCCATACTTCTGTTCTACGCCAACAAATCTTACTGAACCATAATCGGACAGTATTTCGTTCCCCTTATCATACAGGTTATAAGTAAGTTTATCGAAGTGCCCATGCGATAGTCCATGTGCACTGTATTTATAAATGAGCGATGTAAGGCCTTTACCATTACCATTGCGCAAAACACTGATACCACCTTCGTCACCCTTTACACCATCTACATATTCCACCGATTCATATGGGTAGTAGTCAGGAATATTTTTTTCAGCAGCCAATGCTGCGGCTATCGAAGCTCCTCCTTTATTTAATACTACACGATCCTGTTTTTTTGCAACCACCAGCATTCCCTTGTTCTTTCCGTACACATTCCATGCAATATCGATAGAGGTTACCAGTTCATTGCTGGTATAATCTTTCTCCTTCAATGCGTCGTTTAGCGCAAAAAAGGTTCCATCGAGATTGGTGAGTTGCAGCACAGATAGCAATGCTTTTTGAAGTATCCTCTCGCGGTGCTCGAAAATTTTCAATTGTGGTTGTGCATGGTTTAGCGCATTTGCAAATAGATAATAAGGAAGAATGGCATAACGCACATAATAGGGACCTTCAGTATAATAACCATCAGGTGCAAACAGTCCATTCATTTGGGCGATGAACCCGCTTGCGCCATTTTTCGTAGTGCCATAAAGAGCCATGTCGACATACTCCTTGTTATTTGTGGCGATACCTACTATTCCAACACCTGCGCAGGCCCATACCCCATGGTTGTGGATAAGGTCAAACCATTTTGAAAGATCCTTTGTGAAGTAATCAACTTCCGGCTTAAATGCCCCATCCTCGATAATCTTTCTTTCAGTTGCAGTAAGCGTATTATAAATAAGATCGTAAGCCATGCCAGCATACACGAGCCAGTTGGCATCATTCAATGCCTGCCAGAAAATATGTCCCGGCGAGGAACTTGTGGCTTGCGGGTGTTTGCCCAGGCCAGGAATCAGTTTTGCATAATCGAGGAAAATATTTTTAACTAATGTAGCATAACGATTGTCACCTGTGAGCTGGTACATGATGCCGCCATTAAACATCAGCATATAGTTAGACTTATGGCGATCGTGTGTATAGCCACCCGCGGGATCCTTGGGAAAAGGAACATCAACTTTTTTACCCAGCCAGCTATCCACCTCCTTTTTTATATCCAGGTATGAACGGTTGAGCAGGGGATATTTGTTGAGTGCCATTTTTACTTCCGCAGCTTCGGCTTTGGTAAAAAAAGTAACGGGGTGCTGGCACCACAGCATCAATGGACAAATTAAAAAGGCTATAAGCTTCAGCAGTCGTTTCATTCTACAGTTAATTGGTCTATGCGAAATAAGTTCCACCGTTGATCTCTACACTTTCACCATTGATGAACGAGGAGGCATCACTCGCGAGATATAAAACGAGGTCGCCAACTTCCGCAGCTTCACCTTCCCTACGCAGCGGTGTAGCCGCAGCCACATTGGTTCTTACCTCAGGCTTGGTGAATGTATTATGGAAAGTGGTGTTGATCATTCCTGGCGAAACGCAATTGACACGAATACCTTTTGGTCCCAGTTCTTTTGCAAGACCGCGTGTCATAGTTAATACACCACCTTTGGCAGTTGCATAAGCCAAAGCACCAAAACCCCCGCCATCCCTGGCAGCCTGCGATGCAAAATTCACGATAGCGCCACCTTCGGTCATGTGTGGAACCACAGCGCGGGAAACGAGGTATACAGTTTTCAAATTCACATCTATCACGGCGTCCCAGAATTCTTCATCGAGATCCGGTAATTGTTTTCTTCCCATCAGGCCACCAGCAACATTTACTAGAATATGAATGGTATTACCATAAGCAGCCACACAGGCATCGACAACTTTTTTTACGTCAGACGCCTTGGTCATGTCGCCCTGTACCGCTATGGCTTCGCCGCCTGCCTCTTTAATGAGTGCTAATGTTTCATCGGCCATTTCCTTTTTACCAAAATAATTGACACACACTTTTGCACCTGCAGCCGCCAGTTTAAGCGAAGCCTGTCGGCCAATATCGCGGGCACCCCCGGTAACAATTGCAACTTTTCCTTTTAGTGAATACATAACAGGTTAATAATTATGAGAAAAATAAAGTTTGAAATACGTGTTGGATAAGGCTGGAAGAGGTTGCCGTTGAGGAAATAATATAGGGGTACGGATCGTGTTCGCTACTAAAATAGTTTTCCGCGGCAAGCATTCCGTTGTAATATTAGGTGGAAATAGCAGCCACTCGTTTTTTGCCATCTTAGAATATTTTTAATAATAACCGAATATTTTGCGAAAAAATAGATTTACCGCCCTGATACATCAAGCTATCTAAAAAAATGGTTCCGGTAACGATACCGGCAACGCTACCGGGATTTCCGTAATCTACTTTGTTTTAGCTTTATCACAAATATGGAA